>JBGTNB010000286.1:0-16877 GCA_041743285.1 Gemmatimonadaceae bacterium | reverse complement strand
CGGACACGCCCGGTTGCTCGAACTCGCGCTCGATGATGTGCTTCACGTTCCCTTCCGCCGTGGCATTGTGCGGGGCTACGACGAAGTGGTGCAGGCGGCACGGTCGGCCGGTGCGTTCGGCGCAACGCTCAGCGGCTCGGGATCGACGATATGCGGCCTCGCGCCGCGCTATGCCGTACACGATGTGGCGGGAGCGATGGTGAAAGCCTGGCGCAGACTGGATGTGCAGGCCGAGGCGATCGTATGCGAAGCTCCGGCAGGCGGATACAGTGCCACGACCGGCGATGAGCATGTGAACGATTCGATCGCCGGGGAGGATGCCGTGGCGCGCAACAACGTTGGGCGCCAGAGGCGAACGTGACTTATGCCTGAGTCGAGCGTCGCTGGCAACGACCGCTGCCATCTGGCGTCGACAGAAAAAGCAACCGCAGATTTCGCAGATTACGCAGATTGCATCGACAAGAACGTGATCCGCGGTATTTCAGAAAGGGGAAAGCGAAAGCCGACCTGGAAATGCCTGTGTTTCCAGTCATCGGCGTAATCTTCCGTTCGCTGTTGGTCGAAGCGAGCGGCATGGTGACCTGTACTTACCGACCGTGCTGGCGAAACGGTCCGGCGACCCAGTGGGAGCTAACCGAGCTACCGTCGGTGAGGTGATCGGCGACGTCGCCGTCCGCCATCCCACGCTCGCGCCACGGTGCGGGATTCATCCGGAACACCGCACGCATTCGCGACGTTCTACCTTAATGGTGAGGATATTCGATTTCGGGGCAGCTTCGATGCGGCAGTAGAGGACGGTGACGGGCTCACCGTCGTACCGGCAATAGCAGGGGGATGACATGACGGCTGATATCAGTACCGCTTCGCGGGTCATCATCGATGAGACAGCGGTTGATTCCCGACTGCCCGATCTGTCGCCTGACGAGATACTGCGCTATAGCAGGCACCTGATAATTCCCGATGTCGCGCTTGGCGGCCAGCGCCGGCTCAAGGGATCGCGAGTCTTGCTCGTCGGAGCGGGAGGTTTGGGTTCGCCGCTGGCGCTCTATCTCGCGGCTGCCGGTGTCGGGACGCTGGGCCTTGTCGACTTCGATGTAGTGGACCTGACGAATCTCCAGCGCCAGATAGTGCACGGTACAAAGGATGTCGGCCGCTCCAAGATCGCCTCGGCAGAGGAGCGCATCGCCGACGTCAATCCCCATGTCCACGTCGAACCTTACGAGACACAACTTACGTCACTGAACGCGCTGGAGATCATGCGCGACTATGATGTGATCGTCGACGGCACCGACAACTTTCCCACTCGCTATCTGACGAACGATGCTTGCGTCCTGCTCGGAAAGCCTAACGTATATGGCAGCATCTTCCGTTTCGAAGGGCAGGCTTCGGTGTTCGCGACCGCCGACGGGCCGTGCTACCGATGTCTGTTTCGGGAGCCTCCGCCTCCAGGGCTGGTGCCGAGTTGCGCCGAGGGGGGGGTGCTCGGGGTGCTGCCGGGCATCATAGGAACCATACAGGCGACGGAAACCATCAAGCTGCTGCTGGGTATCGGCCAGCCGCTGATCGGCCGACTTTTGCTGTTCGATGCCTTGCGTATGCAGGTGCGGACGATGCAGCTACGCAAGGATCCGGCATGCCCCGCGTGCGGAACGCGCGAGATCCGGGAGCTCATTGATTACGAAGAGTTCTGTGGAATCCGTCAGGCAGCGGTGGCCGAGGCCGGCAACGCGGTTCCTCAAATCGCGCCCAAAGAGCTCGCCGAGCGCATGCGGGCCGGCGATGACCTGGTGTTGCTCGACGTTCGAGAGCCTCACGAATGGGAGATAGCACGCATCGCCGGCGCGCGGCTCGTTCCGCTGGCCTCGCTATCCGGCGCACTCTCGGAGCTCGATGCATCGCGAGACATCGTGGTGCACTGCAAGGTCGGCAGTCGAAGCGCCAGAGCGGTTCGCCAGCTTCAGGCAGCCGGCTTCAAGCGTGTCTGGAGCCTAACTGGAGGTATCCAGCAATGGAGCGATGATGTCGATCCGACGGTGGCCAAGTATTGAACCGGCACTCCAATCCGCCGCCGTCGCGTTGCGCGTCGCCGTTTCGCGCTGCCATCGTCAATCGGCGATGGGTCGACGCTGGCCGTTACCGCCGGGCATTGCGGCCTCGAGCACGAGGAAGCAGGTGCGGTTGTCAGGGCGATCCTGCACGCTGCAAGCGAGTACCGCCAACCCGTAGCGCGCCGCTGCCGCGGGAGGCGCGATAACGGCCGTCACGCATGGATCGACGGTCTGACGACTTCCTGGAATGGTGAACGGCTCATCATCGACTGCGCCGGCCAGTGCCGACGCCGCACTGGCCGAGTCGACGGCGGGAATCACCGTTAGGTGAGAGTGGGCGGCAAGGAAGCGGGTGCACTGTGCCAATGCGACTGGATGACCGAGAACCGTTTTCACAGCCGTCTGCCGAACGCCGGGTCGAGCCACCAGATAGTGCCGCACGCGCAACGTTATCTCCCCGATGGTGCGCACCGGTATGGCGCTCGCCTGGCCGGCCCTCTCGATCGCCGCGCATGCTGCGTCCACCCGGCCTATCGTGGAGTTCCACACGGGCAGTACGGCGAACTGCACAGTCCCGGCTGCAAGCGAATCCACCGCCGCCACGAACGACGAGACGCCGACCGCTAGGGCCCGCCCGCCCCAATATCGCGCAACCGCCTCCTCCCCAAAGGCGCCGGGAGCTCCTTGATAGGCAACGCGTGGGTGCTCCCCGCCCTCGTTCATCGGCTCCCCAGCGCCAGCAGGGGAAGCGGGGCCGCGACCGTCCGGCCTACGGCTAGAGCCACCCCCCGCACCCGATCCATCAAGCCAGCGAAGTCGTCAGGTGTGAGCGATTGCTCGCCATCGGAGAGCGCGGTCGCTGGCGACGGATGCACTTCAATCATCAGTCCATCGGCGCCAGCCGCCACCGCGGCCAAGGCTAGAGAGGGAACCAGATGCGCCCGGCCGGCGGCGTGACTCGGGTCGACGACGACCGGCAGATGTGTTTCACGCTTGAGCACCGCAATTGCGCCGATGTCCAGCGTATTCCGCGTCGAAGTCTCGAATGTCCGAATGCCACGCTCGCAAAGGATCACGTTCGCGTTTCCGTTCGCCATGACATGTTCCGCAGCCATGAGCAGTTCCGCCACCGTCGCCGACATCCCGCGCTTTAGAAGCACCGGCTTGGCGGAGCGCCCCAGCTCCGAGAGCAGCGAATAGTTCTGCATGTTGCGTGCGCCGATCTGCAGCACGTCCGCATGACGCTCCACCAGTGACACCATTCGCACGTCCAGAACCTCGGTGACGACCGGCAGTCCGGTGAGCTCGCGCGCCTCGGAGAGCAGCTCCAGGGCGGCTTCACCCATGCCCTGAAAGGCGTACGGTGAGGTACGGGGCTTGAACGCGCCACCGCGCAGCACGGTCGCGCCGGCTGCGCGTACAGCGCAGGCGGTGTCGAGAAGCATGGCCCGACCTTCCACGGAGCAGGGTCCGGCGATTACGGTCAGGGCAGTGTCGCCTATCGCAACGTTCTCGCCGGCCCTGACGACGGTGTCGGGCTGGCGGGGCGCAGGTATGCGGGAAACGAGTAGTGGTGAAGTCAGTAGGTGTTCGCCTCGAGTGGGCGACAAACAAAAACGGCCCCCGGGGAAGAACCCGGGAGCCGTCAGCGATCGTCACCGCGAAGCTGAGTGCTGTAGCTACTCAGTCGTGAATGTGCGCGCGCCGCGGCTCCCGGTGGTAAACCAGAAGCCGGAGGAAAAATACGAGTAGGCGGCGCGAATCATGAGGCGAAAGTAGGGCGGATTGAAGGGAGGCGCAAGGGGAGAAGAGATACGAGATGCGAGATGCGAGTTGCTGCTTCCGAAGCGCCTGGTGCGACCGACACATGTTCTCGCATCTCGCATCTCTCATCTTCCTCTCCTGCTCCTACAGCACTCCGATCAACGGCCACCAGTATCGTGCTACGAGCAGGAGAACGAGAATCGAGATGAGCGTCATCATCGTTCCCACTCTTACAAAATCGGTCATTCGCAGGTAGCCGCTGGCGAATGCGATGGTGTTGGGCGCCGAGCTGATGGGAAGAGTGAAGGCGCAGCCGCCGCCTATCGACGCAGCGAAAACGAGCGCTACCGGCGACACTCCGAAGTGCTGCGCAAGGCTGAAGCCGATTGGAAGCATCACGGCGACGGCTGCCGCATTGCTCATGAATTCCGAGAGAAGTAGAGTGCACAGCGCAATGCCGACAACGGCGAGGTAGGGCGGAATCTGAACGTCGCCAATCGCGCCGGCAGCAAGCCAGCCGGCGGCGCTGGAGCGGTCGATTGCTACGCCGAGCGCAATTGCGCCGCCGTACATCAGGATGACGTTCCAGTGGATGTACCCCTCCAGATCCTCCCACCTGAGCACGCCGGCCACGAACATGGCCCCTGCCGACAGGAGGGCGATCACGCCGAAATCCAGCGTTCGTCCGCCGAGAAAAACCCATCCGGCGATCGTCACTAGCATGATTACAGCCACCTTGCCTTGCATGGCTCCAATAGGTCCCAGTTCATCCACCGCCTGTCGCAAGGCGGTTCGTGCCTCGGTTGCATCGATGGCTTCGCTTCGATAGGCAAATCGCAGCAGCAGCGGGATGACTATTACTCCGAGGATGACGACGGGCGCCGCCGCCAGCAGCCACTGGCCGAACGTGATCGTTTGTCCGTAGGTGTTGTTGAGCATTCCCAGTGCGAGGGGCGCCCGAGTGCTTCCAAGAAAGCTCGCATTCGAGCCGACCATTGCGCCCCACGCCAGCGACAGAAAGAGGACCTTGCCGTACGCACTGTCGCCTGGCCTTATTCTCATGGCCCGCGCGAGCTCGAAGGCGATTGGAAAGAGCATCGCCACCGTCGCCTGCGCAGGCATGAACACCGTGAGAAACGCCGACGTGAGCATCATCCCGTTAGCCAGACGGTACGGCGAAGCGCCGAATCTGGATAAAAAGGCAAGTGCGATGCGCTTGCTCAATCCCGATCGAATGAGCGAGGCGGCCAGGATGAACACGCCGAGTATGAAGAAGACCGCCGAACTGCCGAAGGCGGCGAACGCTTCGTTGGCGGGCATCGCCTTCGTGAGGCCGAGCAGGGCGATGGCGAGCAGCCCAGTGATGCCCACGGGAAGGGCGTTGGTCACCCATAACGTGGTGCACAGCAGGAATACGGAGAACGCGCTTTTGCCGGCCGCCGAAAGTCCGTCGGGCGACGGGATGAGGTAAACGGTTACCGCCGCAAGCACGCCGGCGGAGAGCATCGCTATGCGAAACCAGTCCTGCCAATCGCGCGGCGGGCGCGGCTGAGCGGCCGGTTCCGCGAGTTGACGACGGTCGGCCGGCCACTGAAAGCCGATGTCCCCGGCACCGGCGTTTGGCGGCGGAACCTTCGCCGTCGCGGCAGGCTCAGGCGTGTGCGTGGACACCAGCCGCTCGCCGCCGGCCCGAGGCTTCGATTGCCGCTATGAGGCTGACGACGTATTCGTCAGGCAGTTGAATGCGACCGAGCAGCGACTCGGCGTTGCTGCCGTGGTCGTCGGAGCCCCCCGTCAACACCAGGCCATGGCGTTCGGCGAGCGCGCGGTAGTGCGCCTCCATTGCCGGGGTATGACGGGAATAAAAGACCTCGACGCCCTCGAGCCCGGCGGCAATGTACCGATCGATGACGTCGTCGCCGATCGTGTCATCGTCGGATCGGAAGCGCCCGGGGTGGGCAAGGACCGCAATACCGCCGGCGGCGCGTATCTGCGCGATCGACTCTTCCGGGGTGATCTTCACGCGCTCCACGTATGCGCGTCCGCCATTGGCAATCCATTCTTCGGTGAACGCTTCCTTTATTTCGCGAATGTGCCCCGCCTCCAGCATTGCCCGCGCGACGTGCGGCCGTCCGACGTTTTCATCGCCGGCGATCTCCTGCACGCGGTCCCACGATACCGCCACTCCCAGTTCATTGAGCTTCTCGACCATTAGAAAGGCGCGGCTGAAGCGGCCAGCGCTGAGCCGGCGCAATTCTCGCCTGAGCGCCGGATCTTCGGGGTCGAGTCCGTAGCCGAGCATGTGGATCTCGCGCTCGTCGTCGAGCGTGGAGTATTCGACTGCCGGGATACACGAGATTCCCAACCGCTTCGCCTCGGCCACCGCCTCTGGCACGCCGTCCATCGTGTCGTGATCGGCAAGCGCCATGGTAGTGAACCCTGCCGCCGCGACGCGCCTGACGACGGCCGCGGGCGCATCGGAGCCGTCGGAGGCGGTAGAGTGAAGATGGAGGTCGGCGGGCATGTGGGAGGCTTTTTGTGTGGCGGAAAGTGATGCGAGAAAAGCGGGAAATGGGAAATGGGAAACGGGAAATGGGAATGGGAAAGGAACGTGAAAAACGGGGAGCAGAAAGCTGAAACGGGACGAGGGGGTAGCGCCTAAACGTCCTTCAGTCGACGCACTCCACTCCCGTTTCCCCTTTCCCGTTTCCCCTTTCCCGCCTTTTCCTCTCCTTCACTCCTACTTTCCCGCCGCCACTCCCTCTCCCCGATACGCTTCGATCAGAATTTGCGCAACTTCGGGTCGGGTGAATTCCGGAGGGGGGAGCTCGCCGTTCGTCAACATTTCCCGCACTTTCGTACCGCTCAGTTGCACATGATTGGAGCGGTCGTGGGGGCACGTCTTGGCAGAGGCCATGTTTCCGCATGCCTGACAAAAGAACGAATGCTCGAACTTGAGCGGCGTAATTCCCAGTTCGTCGAACGAGAAGCGGTCCACCATCTGCTGAGCGTCATAGCTGCCGTAGTAATTCCCGACTCCGGCATGATCGCGGCCGACAATGAAGTGCGTGCAGCCGTAGTTCTTCCGACAGATCGCATGCCAGACTGCTTCCCGCGGCCCGGCGTAACGCATCGCTGCGGGAAAGACGCTCAGCATTGCACGATTCCTGGGGTAGTACTTGTCCAGAATCTCCTCGTACGTGCGCATCCGGACGTCGGCCGGAACATCATCGTTTTTCGTTGCGCCGACCAATGGATGGAGCAACAGACCGTCTACACCCTCCATGGCAACCTTCTGCAGGTACTCGTGCGCACGATGTACCGGATTACGGGTTTGGAAAGCGACGACGGTCTTCCATCCCAACTCGTCGAAACGGCTCCGGGTCTCCAGCGGCGTAAGGCGGTATTCCGCAAAGTCAGGCGGGCTTGGGCGCTCGATCACCCATATCGGGCCGCCGAGATAGACGTCGCCTTGAGCGAGTACGCGCGCAACGCCCGGATGCGCCCCATCCGCGGTCCCGAAGCACTGCTCGGCCTCGCGGGTCTTGTCGTAGGTGTACTTCTCAGTCACCTGCATGATGCCGACTATCCGACCAACAGCGTCGGTCAATGCGACCTCTGCTCCTTCGGCGATGCGATCCGCTTCATTGCTCTTTACGGCCAGCGTGACGGGAAGCGCCCACACGAGCCCGTCGGAGAGACGCATGTTCTCGACGACGCACTCGTAATCGAGCTTGCGCATGAAGCCGGTGAGCGGACTGAGAGCGCCAACGCCAATCATCTCCAGATCGCTGAGCTCTTTCTCACCGAGGATGATGGACGGAAGCGTAGCGGCGCGGGCGAGGGCTTCATCTCGAGCCGTGCCACTGAGTTCCCGGTTCACGAGCACACCGCCGTGTGGCACGCTGGGACCGGGAACCGCCTCACGCGCGCCGCGCCGACCGGAAGCCATGTCACCGGAGGCGGGGATGTAGCCGCGTTGCTCCAGCAGCGCTATGACTTTTTCGACGCTCTCTTCGATCGACTCAGCGTCCGTGTCACAAACGAGATCCGGATTCTCCGGCGCTTCATAGGGATCATTGACACCGGTGAAACCCTGGATCTCCCCGGCCAACGCTTTCTTGTACAGCCCCTTCAAATCTCTCGCTACGAGAGTGTCGAGAGTGGCATCGACGAACACCTCGACGAACTCTCCGATTTCCCGTCGGCTTATCTCGCGCTGCGCACGGTAGGGGGAGATGAACGCGGACAGTACTACTACATCGTTACGAGTCAGGAGTCTCGCCACGAAGGTGACTCGCTCGATATTCTTGTCCCGGTCTTCCTTGGAGAACCCGAGATCGCGAGTCAGCGTCTGCCGAACTACATCGCCATCGAGCCGTTCCGCGTGCACGCCGCGCTGGTGCAGAATTGCTTCAACGCGCTTGGCGATAGTGGTTTTTCCCGATCCGGACAGTCCGGTGAACCAAACCGTTACACCTTTGGACATATTCTCTATTCGTGTATAATGAATGAGTTGGCGCCGCTGAGTGCGGTGCCGCCTCGGGGGGGGCAATTCCTGCGCCCGTTCACCGTGGCTAGAGTATGTGAGACAAGTGCCTTCGTGGCAAGGTGTTAGGCGAGCGGCGCCGAATCGTCGACCGTGGGCCAGTGGCGTTGCGTGACACAACTCGTGGGGGGTGGGCCACACGCCGGTCAATAAAAGGGTGAAGGCCCCAACCGCGATTGACGGAAGTGGATGCCGCCGGTAAGAATAGGTAATAGGAGAGCGCAGAGCGCCCCCTCTGTTGCGGAATTGCAACGGAATGCCGCGACAGGGGAGCCATTCTGCAAATGAGTGTTAGAGCGGGCCGAATGGCTTAAGTACCGCTCCGATTGGCATTTAGCATGCGTTCAAAGTGACGGTTGGGCGCGGCACCCATGTTGACAGCGGAACCCTCGACGCGTAGCGGGCGCCTACCGGACAACCGGTCGCGCGCCCGCCTCAAAACCTCAGGAGCTTCCCATATGTACATCGGACCGGACACCTTGATGCCCGTAGCCTCGGCGTTGGCCGCTATCGCCGGGATCGTCCTCATGTTCTGGCGGCGGACCGTAATGATGGTTCGCCTGGGAGCCAGCAAGGTGGGCCGCGGCCTTTCGCGCATTACAGGCAAGCGCTGACGAACTCTCGCATGGAGCGCGACCGCGGCAATGCCGGATGAGGCGGTTGCAGCGCGGTATTGCGAGTGGCTGCCCAGCCGAAGACGTTCGGTTCGCTAGCCGTTCTCCCTGTACGCGAACCGATATTCAGTGACTATAGCGAAGAAGGTCCTGGTAATAGGACTCGACGGCATGGAGCCGTCGATAGTCGAGCCCATGGTCGAGCGTGGCGAACTGCCCAATTTGGCTCGCCTGCGCGCAACCGGTGGCTATTCGCGGTGCCGTACGACGTTTCCTGCGCAGACTCCGGTGGCGTGGTCCACCTTCGCGACCGGGGTTAATCCTGGGGGGCACGGCATCTTCGACTTCATCCGGCGCGATCCGAAGACTTACCTGCCCGACCTTGCGCTCAACCGCTACGAACAGAAGAGCGCGTTCCTTCCACCGAAAGCGGTGAACCTGCGTCGAGGGATCCCGGTATGGTCCGTATTGTCCGAGGCCGGCGTTCCCTCGGTGGTGATTCGGTGTCCTTGCACATATCCGCCTGACGAGTTCAAGGGTCGCATGCTGGCCGGCATGGGCGTACCCGACCTGCGTGGGGGCCTGGGCACCGCGACGTTCTACAGCTCGCGCGATGGTGTTGCGCCCGGCGAGAGCGAGCACGTAGTGCACATCACTCCTGACGGGCGAGACACCGCAAAGGCGTCGCTTGCCGGCCCGCGTAATCCCAAGACGAAAGGGGATGCGACAGTCGACCTCACGTTCGTTATCGACCGCGCCGCTCGAAAAGTCATTGTGAAGTCCGAGGGGCAGCCGAAGGCGCTGGAGGTTCGTGAAGGAAGTTGGAGCGACTGGCTTCACGTGAAGTTCAAGCTCGGCATGCTTCAATCGGTGACCGGGATGGTGCGTTTTCATGTCGTCAGGCTCGAGCCCTATGTGGAGATATACGCGTCACCGGTGAACTTCGAGCCGTCCTCACCGATGTTTCCAATCAGCCACCCGTGGGAGTACGCCAGCGAGCTGGAGCGCGAAGTCGGCACGTACTACACGACGGGAATGGTCGAGGACCATACGGGATTGAGTAACGAGCGTTTTTCCGAGAGCGCGTACCTCGACCAGTGCACCCAGGTGCTGCGCGAACGCGAGCGCATGTTGATGTTCGAGCTGGACAGAGTGAAAGAGGGGTTGCTGTTTTGCCTGTTCGACACCCCTGATCGTTTGGCGCACATGTTCTGGCGCTTCAGGGAGAGTGGCCATCCGGCGAACAATGGAGAGGACACGTCCGAGTGGTCAGGAGCAATCGAGGCGCATTATCGCGAATGTGATGCGATCGTCGGCCGGGTGATGGCGCACGTGGATGACAAGACGCTGCTGATAGTGCTCAGCGACCACGGGTTCAGCTCGTTTCAGCGCGGCGTTCATCTCAACACCTGGCTGCATGACAACGGCTTTCTGGCACTGCAATCTGGCGCGACGCCTGGCGAAGACGCAGGGGATTTTTTCAGGCACGTCGACTGGGCCGGTACCAAGGCGTATGCGCTGGGACTCGGCAGCATCTACCTGAACGTGCGGGGACGGGAGGCACAGGGCATCGTGTCGCCGGACGATGTATCGTCCGTATCGGCATCCATTGCCAGGGGACTCACCGGGCTTCGCGATGAAGCGCGGGGTGCCGACGCTGTGCGGGCCGTCGTCAGCAGGGCCGAAGTTTATAACGGCGTTTTCGCCGCCGAATCGCCCGATCTGATCGCCTGCTTCGCGGCGGGCTATCGCGTGAGCTGGGCTACCGCGTTAGGCGGGATGCCGCATGGATACGTGGAAGACAACGTCAAGCGCTGGGGGGGCGATCACATCATCGATCCGGCTCTGGTGCCGGGCGTGCTGTTCATGAACCGGCCTTTCGACGGCGCACGGGCCAGCCTGCTCGATCTGGCGCCCACCATTCTGGCGGCGCTCGGCGTTCCCAAGGGGAGTGCCATGGAAGGCACTTCACTGCTGGTGTGAGCGGCAGCCGAGCACGCAGCCATTCCCGAGAACGGCAACGGACGATGAAGAGCACGGCGTTCGATACTCTGGCGGCGCGCTTCACGGCTGCAGCGAAGCGGTGGCCCGAACGCACGGCGGTTGAAGATCCGCTTGGCGGTTCGGTGACCTATTCCGATCTCGATGCGATGACCGATCGCGTGCGCGATCGGCTGGTTGCCGCTGGTGTGCGCCGCGGCGATCGGGTGGGCGTGTACATGAGGAAGTCCATAGATGCGGTAGCCGCTTTACTTGGCATCATGAAGGCCGGTGCCGCGTACGTCCCAGTGGATGCGTCGGCGCCGGCATGGCGAAGCGCCTACATTCTGCACGACTGCGCGGTGCGGCTCACGTTCATCGAACCCGAGTTGCTCGAGGAATGGGGGGTCGAGGTCGACAAGCTAGGTGACCGCCCGCCTGACATCGCGCTGGACGGCACCGGAGACGGACAGGCGATGCAAAAGGCACTCGAGTGGCTGGATGCGACGGAGGGCAGGGCAGCGCGCACCGAAGTGCTTGGCGAGATCGATGACCTTGCGTACATCCTGTACACCTCCGGGTCGACCGGCAAGCCAAAAGGCGTAATGCTGACTCATCGCAATGCGCTGACGTTCGTCGATTGGTGCGCGGCCGCACTGGCGCCGGTGGAATCAGATCGATTTTCGTCGCACGCGCCCTTCCACTTCGACCTGTCGATTCTCGATCTTTACCTGCCACTCACGAACGGTGCGTCGATGGTGCTCATTGGCTCCGACGCGGGAAAGGCGCCGGTGGCACTTGCCGCACTCATCTCCGAGCGCCGCCTTACGGTGTGGTATTCCACCCCGTCGATCCTTACGATGCTGGTGCAGTACGGCAAGCTTGCTCGCCACGATCTTTCATCGCTGCGGGCGGTGCTTTTTGCCGGTGAGGTCTTTCCGGTGAAGCATCTGCGCGCGCTTCAGCGTGTGCTACCGGCGCCGCGATACCTGAACCTGTACGGTCCTACCGAGACGAACGTCTGCACCTGGTATGAGATCGGCGAGCGGATACCTGACGAGCGCACCGAGCCGTATCCGATTGGCCGTGTTTGCCCGCCGCTTCGTGCCCGGGTCGTCGATCACGACGGAACAGACGTCGCCATGGGGGATGAGGGAGAGCTGTGCATCTCCGGATCGGGTGTGATGCAGGGCTATTGGAATCTACCGGAGCGGACGGCACAGGCGTTTCTTCCGAATACCGGCGACGGGCGGTGGTATCGCACCGGTGATCTGGTCGTCGATGATGGTCTCGGCTCATACACGTTCGTCGGACGTCGCGACCGCATGATCAAGCGCAGGGGCTACCGCATAGAACTCGGCGAGATCGAGGCCGGGCTTTACCGGCATCCGTGCGTGGAGGAGGCCGCGGTGATAGCGCTGAAGGACAGCGAGGGAAGCGTGCGCATTAAAGCGTTCCTTCGCTGTGTGGGCCGGACGCCATCGGTCATAGAGTTGAAGCAATTTTCCGCCGAAGCTCTACCTACGTATATGGTGCCTGACGCATTCGAAATCCGGGAGGCGCTCCCGAAGACGTCCACCGACAAGATCGACTATCAGCGTCTGCAGGAGAGCGCCTGAATGGATTTCGCACTGTCGGCGGATCAGCTGGAGTTGCGGGAGGCGATCGTCAAGTTCGCACGAGCGGAGCTGAGCAGTGGAGTAATCGGCCGGGACCGCGATCAATCGTTTCCACGCGATCTGTGGACGCAGTGCGCGCAGATGGGCCTGATGGGCCTGCCAGTCCCTGAGGAGTACGGCGGAAGCGCGCTCGATCCACTCACATGTGCGGTGGCGCTCGAGGCGCTAGGCTACGGATGCTCGGACAACGGGCTTTCGTTCTCGATCTGCGCCCACCTGCTTGCGTGCGTGGTGCCGCTTTGGAAGTTCGGCACTGACGAGCAGAAACAGCGGCTGCTGCCGGGCCTCTGCGATGGCACGCTGATCGGTGGACACGCCATGACGGAGCCGGGGTCGGGCTCGGATGCATTCGCCCTGCGCACGCGGGCGGTGGCAGACGGGGATGGGTTCCGCCTAACGGGTACCAAGACGTTCATTTCGAATGCTCCGCAGGGGGACGTACTGATCGTGTTCGCGGTGACGGACGAGGCGAAAGGGTACTTCGGTGGCATAACGGGGTTCGTGCTCGAGCGAGGGGTGCCGGGATTCCGGTCGGGGCCGAAGATGGAGAAGATGGGACTCCGCACCGCCCCCCTGGGCGACCTCATTCTGGAGGATGCGCTGGTACCGCGCGAGGCTGTGCTTGGCGCCGTCGGTGGTGGTGCCGGAGTGTTCTCTCACGCGATGGATTGGGAAAGGTCGCTGCTGTTCGCGATTCACATTGGCGGTGCCGAGCGCCTGATGGAGCAGGCGGTGACCTACGCGCGCACTCGGATGCAGTTCGGTCAGCGCATTGGCAAGTTCCAGGCGGTCGCGCACCGTATTGCGGACATGAAGGTGAATCTCGAAGCGGCGCGGCTGCTCGTGTACCGCGCCGCGTGGAAGCTTGGCCGGGCGCGAAACGTGTCGATGGACGCCTCGATGGCAAAACTGTTCGCGAGTGAAATGCTCGTGCGCACCGCCATGGATACGGTGCAGGTATTTGGCGGCTACGGCTTCGCGACAGAGTACGAGGTGGAACGCGCTCTTCGGGATGCGGTGGGTAGTACGCTGTACTCCGGCACCTCGGAGATGCAACGTTCGATAATCGCCCGTTGGATGGGACTGTAGCGGACGCGCGGTAGGGATCCTAACACGGCAGGCAGGATCGCGCGGCGGGAAAATCGTGGAGTGTACCAGCACACACATTCAACACGGCCGGCTACTATACGGTCGAGGGGGCGTCGTGAGCAGCAGGGATAGCATCAAGAGCACTGTAAAGGACTACATTCTGACCGAGTTTCTTCCGGGAACCCCGCCATCCGAGCTGGGCGACCAGACACCGCTGATCCAGGGCGCGATTCTCGATTCGCTCGCCACTGTACAACTGGTCGCTTTTCTCGAGGAGCAATTCGGAATCGAGGTTCACGCGCACGAAGCGAGCATCGATCATTTGAACACGCTCGACGACATCGCCGCGCTGGTACAGCAGAAAATGGATTAGTGCCGGGAGCTGGACCGTTCACCGCTCGCACACAGACAGAAAGGCTCATGAAACTTCTCGTCATAGGACTGGATTGCGCGGCGCCGGCATTGCTATTCGGCGATGAGCGCCTGACGAACATACGGCGCCTGATGGAAGGGGGCTGCTATGGCCGTTTGGAAAGCGTAGTGCCGCCGATCACGATCCCGGCGTGGCAGTGCATGGTCACGAGCCAGGACCCCGGATCGCTTGGCGTGTACGGATTCCGCAATCGCGCGGATCACTCCTACGACAAGCTCGAGATCGTCAATTCCAGATCGTTCAAGGCAATGACGATCTGGGACAGCCTGGCGATGGAGGGCAAGCGCTCGGTGGTGATTGGAGTTCCGCCTTCGTTCCCGCCGCGGCGGTTGAATGGGATCTCGGTCGGCTGCTTCATGACGCCGTCGGTGGATGACGACTACACCTTCCCGGCGAACATAAAGGAAGAGATACGCGAGCTGGTCGGTGAATACCTCGTCGACGTGAAGGGATTCCGCACCGACGACAAGGCATGGCTGCGCGATCAGATCTTCGAGATGAGCAGCAAGCAATTCACGGTCGTCAGGCACTACTTGCAGAATGCCGAATGGGACTACTTCCACTTTGTGAACATCGCGCTCGATCGCGTGCACCACGGCTTCTGGAAGTACATCGACGAGACTCATCCTGACTACGAGCCCGATTCCCCGTTCGCCCGGGTGATTCCCGACTTCTACGCGCACCTCGATGAAGAGATCGGCCGGGTACTCGAGCTGCTCGACGATGATACGGCGGTGCTGGTCGTTTCCGATCATGGCGCGCAGGCGTTACACGGCGGCTTTTGCGTCAATGAATGGCTGGTGCAGCAGGGCTTGCTGGTGCTCAACGAGTATCCGCAGGCGGTGACGCCCTTCGGTAAGCTCGATGTGAACTGGGAGAAGACACGAGTGTGGAGCGAGGGCGGATACTACGCGCGGGTTTTCTTCAACGTGAAAGGCCGGGAGCCGACTGGCGTGATCGATCCGGCGGAGTACGACGCATTCAGGGATCGGATGACACACGAGTTCGAGGCGTTGCCAACGCCCGAGGGGAAGCCGATGGGGAGCCTCGTGTTCAAGCCCGAGGAGACCTATCACTCGGTCAAGAACGTGGCGCCTGACCTCATCGTGCATTTCGGCGCGCTCGATTGGCGGTCGATCGGGGGGGTTGGATACAACGAATCGCTGTACGTCCGGGAGAACGATACCGGACCGGACGACTGCAATCATGCACAGTTCGGAGCTTTCATCCTCGCGGCGCCGAACGTGCCCGCGGTAGGTGAATTGCAAGGCGCCAGGCTCCTGGACATCGCTCCGACGCTCATGGAGGTAGGGGGATACGAGATCCCCGAAAGCTTCCAGGGACGTTCGCTCTTCGGAGGATCTCTCGCTGCGGGAGGTGGCAGCGGAGCGGTCGACGCCGAAGGAGAGGAGATCATCCGCCAGCGGCTCAGCGGTCTCGGTTATATCTCGTGAGGCGACAGCGCCAGTTGGCGTCGGTGGCTGCAACACCGACGGTTACACCGAAGGGAACGCATCGCAATGGCGCCGCCTAGCTCACTGACGGCGGACTCGACGCTCCTCTCCGTGGTCGTCGTGCCCTATGCCGGAGTTGCATCGATGCGCCATTGCCTCGACGCGCTCCGCGCGCAGGCCAGTCCCGGCGCGATCGAGATAATCATTCCGATAGATGACCAGACGGCCAGTTGGCATTCGCTGGGCACTCACCCATTGCGTCCGCGCATCGTCAAGATCGCTCGAGGGTCCGGTGCGTCGGCTCGCCGGGCGCAGGGCGTTCACGAAGCCCGTGGCGCGCTGGTCGCCATAACCGAAGATCACTGCTTGCCGGATGCCTCCTGGTGCGCCGCTATTCGCGCGGCGCACGACGCACCGCACGCGGCGATTGGAGGGTCAGTCGACAAGCAGGAGCCCGACGGCATTGTCGGTTGGGCGCTCTATCTGAGCGATTATGGGCGCTACATGAGCCCGGTTGCCGAGGGACCGGCTGCCTATCTCACCGACTGCAACGTGTCGTACAAGCGTGCGGCTCTGCAGGCGATTGCTCCAGTCTGGCGCGATGCATTTCACGAGACGGCCGTCAATTGGGCACTCGCCAACAAAGGTGAGACCCTCTGGCTTACTCCTACCATTCGCGTTCGCCAGCGTCGTTCCCGCTCGCTTGGAGCTGCCATGCGCGAACGCTACGAGCATGGCCGGATATTCGCCGGCACGCGCGTGGCCAACGTATCGCTGGCGCGGCGGGCCAGCCTTGCGGCGATGACGCCCGCGCTGCCGGCGGTAATCTGTCAGCGGGCGATGCGCCACGGCGCTCGGGGTGGCAAGACAATGGCAGCTGTCGCCGCGCTGCCCGCGATTCTCGCTACCGGGGCCGCTTGGTCGTTAGGTGAGCTCGTCGGTTACGTGACTGGCCGCGGGCCGGGAGAAGAACGGTGATCTGGCGCGGGATCGAGCTATGTTGCCCCGCCTGCCGTTCCGATCTCGACGAGTCCGGCGGCGCCGAGCCCGAATTTCGATGCCGGTCGTGCCAGTTGCGCTTTCCGGTCATACTCGGCATCCCCGATCTGCGTGTTTTCTCCGATCCCTACATCGATGTAGAGAGCGACCGGGCCAAGGGAAGAAAGCTTGCCGAGCGATTCGATGACCTGGACTTCGCGGGCCTCGTCGAACATTACTACAGAGAAACGCCAGCGGTCACCGCGGCGCAGGCGCGTGCCTTCACCGG
>JBGTNB010000285.1:0-2631 GCA_041743285.1 Gemmatimonadaceae bacterium | reverse complement strand
GCGACGTTTCGTAGAGCAGGCTGGCAGCTACCCGACCCGCGGCGACGCTGGCGGCCAGCCCAATGGCGATACCTAACGCCGTAAGGGCGAGCCCGCGCCCGAGCACATCGCGCGCGACGGCGGCCGGGCGCGCGCCAAGTGCCATCCGCAGGCCGATTTCCCGGGTGCGCTGCGCAACTGCATACGCCATGACACTGTACACACCGAGCGCGGCAAGCAACAGCGCAACCGTCGCGAAGCTCGCCAGGACCAACGCGCGAATGCGCGGGCCGGCCGCCAATGCCTCGCGGTTCTGGGCGAGCGGCGTCACCTCGGGTACCGGCAGATTGGGGTCGATCGACCAGACGGCCGCGCGTATCGCCGAAGCGTGGTCGATACTCTGGCCGTCGGTACGCAGCAGCAGAGTCGTCGTTGGCATGTATACCTGGTCGTAAGGCAGGTACAGCATCGGCTGCGGATCGGCATCGAGGTGACGGTCGCGCACGTCTCCCACCACTCCGACGACGCGCTTGGTATTACCGTCGGTTCCGCCCCAGTAGAGCGCTTTTCCCAACGCGTTCTCGTTTGGCCAGAGTTGACGCGCCAGGGAAGCCGAGATCACGACCACCTCATCCGCGCCATCGCGGTCTTGTTCGTCGAACGCGCGGCCGCGAAGCACAGGCACCCCCAGCGTACGAAAGAAGTCAGGCGTTACGCTACGCCAACCGGCCACCAGCAAACCACTCGAGGGCGTGACGGCCGCTCGATCTACCGGGGTCACGTCGTTCGCGTAGCCCCACTCGCGGAACGGGTTGGTGACCGTCACTGCCGCGGCGCTTACCCCGGGCAGCTCGGCTGCTCGCGCCACGAGTTCCCTAACGAAATGGCGCTGGCGGTCGCCGTAGTCGCCCGGCAACTGCAGCGGGACAGCCAGAACGTTCTCAGCGGTGATTCCCGTATCAACCCGAACAAGGCGTTGAAGGCTCGTGAGCATGAGGCCGGCCCCGGCGAGCAGCACCACGGCTAGGGCAACCTGTGCGATCACGAGCATGTCGCGTATGCGCTTGCCGCCGCGCGACCCCCCTGCACGGACGCCTAACGAAAGGATCCCCGAAAGGTTGACACGAGCCGCTCGCAACGCGGGCACCAGTCCGAACACTACGGCGGTCAATGCCGCCATGCCGAACGCAAACGCCAGCACTCGCCAATTGAGCGTCAACTCGTTCAACCGCTGGGCGCTCTCGGGCACCAGTACTCGCAGTGCGCCGACCCCCCACCAGGCGAGCAATGCCCCGGCCGCGCCTCCCAGGATCGCCAGCACCACGCTTTCGGTGAACAGCAGGCGAACGATGCGGCTCCGACTTGCTCCCAGCGCCGCCCGGATACCCATCTCCCCTTCCCGGGCGATGGACCGCGCAACGAGCAGGTTGGCGACGTTGGCGCACGCGAGCAGCAGCAAACAGCCAACCGCTCCGAACAGCACCCAGACCGACCGCCGGTAGTTCGCGCCGTACAGCCAAGTGGAGAACGAAGCCAGGCGCACGCTCCATCCGGCGTTGGACCGGGGGTGCTCGGCGGCTAGCTCGCCTGCTAAGCGCTCCATATCGGCAGCGGCCTGACGATGCGTCACACCAGATCTGAGCCTGCCTAGCAGATCGAGCGAACGGTTGTCACGCTCCCCTCCCGGATCGGCGCCGAGCGGAAGCCACAGATCGATCGAAGGCGCGAACTCGAAATCGCTCTTCAGCACGCCGATGACGCTGTGCGGCGCACCGTCGAGGATGATCGTCCGCCCGATAACCGATGGATCGGCGCCGAACCGGCGACGCCAGAGTTCATCGCTCAGCATCGCCACCGGCGCTGCGGCACCAGCTGATTCATCCGCGTTCGTAAAAGAGCGTCCGAACGCCGGGTGCGAGCCGAGCAGGGGAAACAGCGTCGCCGATACAGCAGCCGCGTCAAGTCGCTCCGGCTCGCCTGCACCGGTCAAAATCGGATGCTCGACCCGCATCGCCGCGATGTTGGCGAAAGCTTGCGTGCGAGCTTGGAAATCGAGAAAGGTCGGCTCAGCCGAGGGGGCATCCTGTCGCTCACGCGTCGTCTCCCATATCCGCACCAGCTCGTCAGGCTGTGGATAGGGAAGCGGACGGAGCAGGGTGGCGTCGGCCACGGTGAAGATCGCCGCGGCAGCCCCTATCCCCGCCGCGAGCGCGAGTGCGGAAACGACGGTCGCGCCGGGCCGCTTACGCAGCTGACGTAACGCGGATAGGATGTCCGAGTACAGAGTGATCATGAAGTGCTGACGAAGGAACCAGGCAGCTGCCGCGTTATGCGGCTGCTCACGGACATCGGTACCTGAAGGAAAGAAGCATGCCAAGCCGCACTCCTGCCTAGATTGTTCCCATACAATGACTTACGTCTTTGCCGCCGCCGGTGAGATGGCCGCCGCTTTGTCCGGGTCCGGGATGCGCCATCCCGGCCGCGAACAGTTTCACCGCTCAGACGTGCCGCGAGGCATCGGTGCGGCATGCGCCTGAGGAGAATAATTGAGCCGACTGCGCTCGCGGTAAGGGGCGGCGACGACCATCCTTGTCGTATCATGGAATACTCGCCGCCGCCACGATGAATCTCGAAGCGCTGGGCGCTTTCGCC
>JBGTNB010000284.1:0-10044 GCA_041743285.1 Gemmatimonadaceae bacterium | reverse complement strand
CATTCTAAGTTTTGCAAAGCGGCACGCTCGCCGCGGCCTAAGCTCGTCGGTCGACGAACCTCGTCGCAAGGGATTGCCATGCGCTCGCACAAATACCAGCGCTTCAGCCCGGAGATGGCCGATGCCATCGACCTCCAGGCTTTGCTCGACCGACTCTCCGACTTCCTGCTGCAATCAGGATTCGCCGGCGGCGAAGGATACCATCCGTATTGGGGGGATTTCGGCGATGATGCCGACCAGTCGATGGACGCGCTGCGGGAAGCGATCTTCAAGGCGCTCGTCGAAAGCGGACAGTTCACCCCCGAGATGCTTCAGGCCATGAGGGGGGAAGGCGATGAGGGTTCCGAAGCCAAACTCTCGCAATTGCTCGACGAACTGGTGCAGCGCCTGATCAACGAAGGGTTCCTGCGCATGGAGGCCCCTCCGAAGATTCCGGAGAGTTACCAGGGCGTCACCGGCCCGGGCGGCCTCGCCCGCGCCGCCTCACGAGATGTGCAGTTCAAGCTCACCGAAAAAGGGCTCGACTTCCTCGGCTACCGCGCCCTCCGGCACCTGCTGGGCTCGTTAGGAAAGAGCAGCTTCGGCAGCCACGACACGCCATATCTCTCCACGGGAGTCGAGGCGGACTCGTGGAGCCGTCCGTACGAATTCGGCGATACCCTCAACCTCGACGGACCGGACACGCTGCGGCACGCGCTCATGCGAACCGGGTCTCTCGACGTCCCGCTCGATCTGGACTACTCCGACTTGATGGTTCGTCAGGCAGAGTATCGCTCGTCCTGCGCGACGGTGTTGATGCTTGATTGCTCCCACTCGATGATCCTGTACGGAGAAGACCGGTTTACCCCCGCCAAGAAGGTCGCGCTCGCGCTCACCCATCTGATTCGCACTCAGTTTCCCGGCGATTCCATTCGCGTCGTGCTCTTCCACGATTCGGCCGAGGAGATTCCGCTCGCCGCGCTCGCACAGGCGCAAGTTGGGCCGTACCACACCAACACGGCCGAGGGGCTGAAGCTTGCCCGCCGCATACTGATGAACCAGAAAAAAGACATGCGGCAGATCGTGATGATCACCGATGGAAAGCCGAGCGCCCTTACTCTGCCCGATGGCCGCATCTACAAGAATTCGATGGGTCTGGACGGCAACGTCATCGCGCGCACGCTGCACCAGGTGGCCGACTGCCGGCGCAGCGGAATCGTCATCAACACCTTCATGCTCGCGCGCGACCATGCGCTCGTGGAGTTCGTGAAGCGTGTTTCCGCCATCAGCCGCGGCAAGGCGTATTTCACCAATACGATGACCCTCGGCCAGTTCATTCTGATGGACTTTCTACGAAGGAAAACCCGGAAGGTGAGCTGAGACGAATCGGGATGCGGGGCGCGGGACGCGGGGGCGCGGTAAACGTCGATGCCAGGAAACCACGGCGACTCTGCAGGGTAGTGCTTTAAGAGCCGCCGCATCGGAACTCGCGCTTCCTGCGTACGGCAAAAGAGGCGATTCCTTCACAGTGTTACCTCTCTTGTTTGGTGCCGTCTAGCAATCGACGGCTCCCGATCTTCGCAAACGCGCCCACCCCCCCGACGGTTTTGTGTTTCAACTCACCGAAATGCCATCGTCGGAACAGTCCAATCCGCTCCGTGTCATCTGAGAACGCAGCAAACAACGGCGGCTCTCCGCCACTCCGCCGCGAGCGCCGAAACTGGCGCTTACGCTCCGCCTTCGCCCTTTCGCGTCGCCCCGGCCCCTTTCGCTACTGGCCGGTTCTTGCGCTGATTGGAGGAATCGGAGGCGCGATCATGCTCGCACTCCTCATCGGGCCGGCCCCGGCCACCATACCGGCGATCTCGTACTCGGAATTCGCCGGCGCGCTCGAAGCCGAGGACGTCGCGTCTCTTTCGGTCGAGCAGGGAGGCGGAAAGCTCGTCGCAACGCTCCGCAAACCGCGTGTCGTGGGTGGAGTGGCCGTCACAGTCGTCACGGCTTCACTGCCACTGCGATCGGTTTCGCTGGCCGATCTCGAGCGTTGGGCGGCGTCGGGCGCCACGGTTCAGGTCAAGGATGCGCCCGCGAAGCAAAGCCCACAGATGGTCATTCAGATACTGAGCCTGTTGGTGTTGGTCGGCATTGCCATCTTCTTTTTCGCCCGAGTTTCGCGAGGAGGTGTGGGCAAAGGAAAGTTCGTCGCCACTCCGCCCGAGAGACGGCTCACACTCGCCGACGTGGGCGGCGCACGCGAAGCCCAGGCAGATCTGCGCGCCATCATAGCATATCTCAAGTACCCTCAGCGCTTCGAAGCCATGGGAGCGCGCTGCCCAAAGGGCGTGCTTCTGGTGGGTCCGCCAGGGACAGGCAAGACCTTGCTCGCTCGCGCCGTTGCCGGTGAGGCCGGCCGGCCGGTGATAACTGCGGCGGGCTCCGACTTCAACGAGATGTATGTCGGCGTAGGTGCTCGACGCGTGCGCCAGCTGGCCAAGCTCGCTCGGGATCAGGCACCCTGCATCGTGTTCATCGACGAATTCGACTCGATCGGTGGGCGCCGCGGAAGGCCGAACCGCTCGGGCGAGGAAGAAGTGACGCTCAATCAGCTGCTGGTGGAAATGGACGGGCTGGCTGGCAACGAAGGGATCATCTGGATGGCGGCTACCAATCGCGAGGACATGCTCGATCCCGCGGTGCGCCGTCCTGGACGTTTCGATCGCGTCGTCGAAGTAGCACTACCTACTCAGGCGGACCGGCTCGAAATCCTGCGCATCCATGCAGCGCAGAAAAAGCTTGCGGTCGACGTGGATCTCGACCGGCTGGCCTCGCTCACCGTCGGCCACTCGGGTGCAGACCTGGCCAACTTGCTGAACGAGGCGACGATCATTGCCGTCCACGGAGAGTGCGAGACCATTACCGCGTCGCACATCGAGCAGGCCCGCGACAAGATTTTGTTAGGTCGCGTTCGCGCCGGCGTCGTGATCAGCGAATCCGAGCGGCGGTTGATCGCCGTTCACGAGGCGGGGCACGCCATTGTCGGACTCGTCGCCAGTCCCGAAGACAAGCTGCACAAGGTGACGATCGAACCGCGCGGCCGCTCCCTCGGCGCCGCGCCCTTCGCGCCAGAAGCCGACCGGCACCTCTATCCCAAGCATTACCTCGAGGGGATCATCGCCAAGGCCTTGGGGGGCCGGGCAGCGGAGCTGGTGTTCTTCGGTGCGGATGCAGTCACCTCCGGTGCGGGCAGCGATCTGATCCAAGCGACAGGGGTCGCGCGCCGCATGGTCGCGGAGTTCGGCATGAGCCCGGAGGTCGGTCTCGTCAGCGCAGACGCTTCATCGCCGAACGGCCAGGCAAGCGGCGGGCTGCAGTCGCAGATCGATGCCGGAGTTCGCGCACTGATCACCGCCCAGGCCGAGCGTGCCGAGGCCATTGTTCGCAAGCACCATAACGCGGTCGAGGCGCTGGCCGAGGCGCTGCTAGCGCACGAGGTGCTGCCGGCGCGCGCCGTGATCGATATCGCGGAGGCGCATGGAGTGCTGGGAACAGAAATGAGAGATGCGAGTTGCGAGAACGGACCTCGCCAGGCGTGCGCCTAGGGTGCAGAAAAACACGAGATGCCAGTCGGGAGAAGTGACATCCGCCGATCGGATCCTCTTTCCTATTCTCTCGCAACTCGCATTTTTCATCTCTTTTCATTTCACCGCCACCCCCCCTCTCACCACGTCCATCATTGCGTCGCTGAACCGGTCGACCTCATCGAGCGTCGTGTAAACGTTGGGCGTGACGCGGACTCCCTGAAATTCTTCGTGGTTGATGGGCGTGATGATGATCCGGTGGCGGCTCCACATGTGCGTCACGAGCGTATCGGGCGTTACGCCGTCGATGCGGACGAGGGCCATTCCGCACGCCTGACGCGGGTCATCCAGCGGAGTCAGTACGGATACTCGGCCGCCCCCATCGGCGATCAGCCGTTTTGCCCACCTGTCACGCAGCAACCGCAGCCGCGCGGCTTTTCTCTCCGCGCCAATACCGCGGTGGAATGCCAGCGCCGCCGCGATCGCGTTATGGTTAGCTGCCGGATGCGTTCCTATTTCCTCGTACTTGCGGACATCGGCGTCCATCGATTCCGGGGCGGCCATCAGGGGCCATAACGCCTTCTGTTTGTCGCGGCGGACGTAGAGAAAACCAGTCCCGATCGGCGCCAGCAACCACTTGTGCAAGCTGGTCCCGTAGTAGTCGCAACCGAGGTCGTCGCGGTTAAACGGAAAGTGGGCGAAGGCGTGTGCTCCGTCGACGAACACCTCTATGTCCCGTTTGCGCGCCATTTGCACCACCTCTCGCACTGGGAGAATCTGGCCGGTGAGATTGGTGATGTGCGTTATCTCGATGACCCTGGTGCGCGGCGTTATGGCTTCCTCGAATCTCGCCACCACGTCGGACAACGACTTGGGTGGCACATCGAATTTCACGCGCCTGACGACGATCCCCTCCCGACGCGCGCGCTGGTCCCAGGCGGTGAGCATGCGCGGATAATTCTGGGTGGTAACGATGACCTCGTCGCCGCGCTGCAGATCGAGGCCGAAGATCATCGTCTCCTGGGCCTCCGACGCATTGCGAGTAATTGCCATCTCTTCGGGATCGCAGCCGAATTCGATGGCCAACTCGCGGCGGACGCTCTCGATGCGTGGCTCCAGAACACGCCACATGTGCTCCACCGGCGCTTCGTTGGAAAAGCGCAGATCCCGGATCATCTGCTCCAGCACGTGCGTCGGCGACGGGGATACGCCGCCGTTGTTCAGGTTGATGAGTGTGCGATCGGCATCGAAGGCCCGCTGTATCTCGGCCCAGTACAGCTCATCGTCGGCAACGGCACGCGCGCTCCGCTCCCCGGCGATCACATCAGCGCGAAGCACTGTCCCCATTGCATGCGCGTGAAACGCCGGGAGGGTGATCCCCGCCCCGGCCAGAGCGGTCAGAAAGTCGCGGCGTGAGGTCATAGGGGGTCGGGGGTCGGGGGTCGGGGCGCGGGGCGCGGGGCGCGGGGCGCGGGGCGAATAGATGTTATGGGCAACCAATTATCTCAGGCGATCATGCGGCGGCACCAGCCGGAAGGCAAGAGATCGGCATCGCGTGGCGTCATTCGCAATTCGCAATTCGCAATTCCGATCGCCACTACCCGCCCGGCTTCAACTGAAGGCGTTGCTCCACCACGGCTTCTACGCGACGCCTTGTGTATGCCAGCGGAAAGAACTGATCGGTCGCCCACAAGTCGAACAAGTTCCTGTAGAAAGGCGAGCGGGGATCGCCGCTCTGCCCCGGACTGTTCATCCCAACCGACGCGTCCCAGTCCCGCGTGTCGGCGATGATGCGAAACGACGCTCCGCTCGTCTGCCGGTTGGCATTTCCCGTCTGATTTACCGTGGACCCGTAGCCGCCGCGCGGCGCCGGGCCGACCTCGAGCAGCTCGCGCAACGAATCCGCGACCACGGTGCCTAACGGATGGCGCAGCAGAGCATGCTTGAGCTCCGGCTGCCCGTAGCGCCAGCCGGCCTGATCCGCGCCCACCTCGCGGGTAAGCGCGGCGACGGCTGCGTCCAGTGCCGCCATCGCCAATGAATCGCGTGCGGCCAGCGGACGGACGCCAAGCTCGCCCGGCGGCGAAAGCATCCAGTCGACAATGCGGGTAAGCGGCAAACTGCCAAGGTGAGGACGCAGTTCGTCAGGCAACATGCGCTCCGTCATCATTCGACGCAGTTCTCGCTCCCATGAGGTGTAGATCGCCGCCGCCACCGATTCCGGTCCGAGCCGGTAGTCCCAATCGAGCAGCCGGCGGCGCGCCGATTCAACCGAGGCTCTTGGCGCCGGCAGTCCGGCCAGCATGGGTACCAGCGTGCGCGCCGGGATTGACAGGTAGTCCGTCTGGAGCCGCATCATGTCCGACATACCGTGACGGGTGCCGCTGCCTAACACTTCGGCCACCCGCGCCCACCGATAGGGGTCGGACCACGAGTAACCGACGCCGGCCATGTGCTTATAACCACGCGGAATCAGATCGTTGTTGGCGGTGGCAATGAATCCCTCCGCCGGGTTCACCGCGTGCGGAAGATCGGCGATCGGAAGGAATCCATCCCATTCATAACGCCCATCTCCAGGCACCGGAACCAGGCCGCTCCAGGAGCGCCGAATGGGCGCGATTCCAACCGCCTGCCACCCTATCGTGCCGGAGGTATCCGCCCACACCATGTTCTCGCCCGGAATGTGCGACCAGGTGCACGCCTCGCGGAACTCCTCCCACGTACGGGCCTGATCCATCCGCAGGCTTGCCAGGTAGGGTGCCCCGCCTGTCTCCATCCACGCTGCGCGAATCGCGTATGCCAAATGATTCGCCGAATCGAGGTACACCACCGGGCCATGCCGCGTGTACCGGTGCGTCACTACGGCGGAAGGCTCGCCCTTTACCGGAATCGTGTCGCGCACCGTTCGCATCTCCACCCAGGCGCCCCGATACCAGTATCTCTCGGCATTCTGCGGATGCGTGCGGTAGACGTAGAGATCCTCCCCATCCGTCGCGAAGATGGTGAGACCCCACGCGCCGTGCTCGTTATGGCCTATCGACACGCCGGGCAGGCTGGGCTCGCCGCCGCCGATCACGTTCCAGCCCGGAGCCACCAGGTGCACCCAGTGGCGCAACGATGGCGCGGCGACGGCCCGATGCGGATCGTTCGCCATTATCGGGAACCCGTGCTGCGTGAGGCGGCCGCTGACCACCCAGTTGTTGCTGCCAATGTCCCGCCGGTCAACGCTGTCGGCGGTAGCGCTCGAGGGTGCCGCGGCACCGCCCCTTGCACGTCCCCACACCGCAATGTCACCGGGTTCGAAGCGAACAGAGCCGCGAAACGCGCGATAGGTGCCGAGAATGTCGTCGAACAGCCGCTCTCCGATGATTGCGCTGTCCAGCTCCAGCAGCGGATTCCCCGGTCCGAACGACGACAGGAACTTCACCCTTTCCGGTCCGGCGCGTACGACCGCTCGTGCCGTGCTCAATTCCTCCTGGATGTTGCCGAGGAGTCCTTGATGTCTCGAGATGACCACCTCGGCGGTCCACGGTCGGGGCGCAGTGCCGAGCAGACGCAATTCGAGTGGCCAGAGCGAGGAATCCGGCGCCACCTCCGCGATGCGCGCGTTGATGCCGTCGACGAACGCCTGAATTATCGTCTCGCCCCGCGAGTGATAGTGCCGCAGCTCTTCGCGCATGTCCCCGCGAAAGCGAAACAGGCGCGCCCCGATGTCGCGGCGCAGTTCGCGCGGCCCCAGAACCTCCGCAACCGTGCCAGTTGCCTGACGACGCCATAGCTCCAGTTGAAAGAGCCTGTCTCGCGCCGCCAGATAGCCTTGCGTGAAGAAAAGATCGTGCTCATTGGTTGCGTAGATGTGCGCGATGCCCCAATGGTCCACCAGCACCTCGACGGGCTGCGTGAGCCCGGGCACTTCGAGCGACGTCGAGCGAGATGCTGCCCCCTGTGCTTCGCAGGTCGCAAGGGGAAGCGTCGCCATCACGGCGACTGTCGACAGCAGCACGAGTATCCGCAAATACGGCATGTTCACGAGGGGAAGAGTCGCGCCGATAGTGCCACCGTGCCGGCCGTGATGCAACCGGCAGGTTTTGTTTAAACGGTGGCAGGCGGTAACATTCAGCGCGCCCGAACGCTCTAGGGTGCCTCGCGAATTGACTGGAACTCTCCACACGCGCGAAGGATCCTTCAACGGCGACCGCATCGCTCGACCCCCGGAGGCCTCTGTGGCCCGCTCTCCCAGAATAGCCCAGTGGTACGGCTATACCGTTTGCCTCGTTGCCGTAATCACCTTCCTTCTCTCGGCGCGCGGCGTAGTCGACGATCTGTTTACGCTGAGCAACCCGCTGCGCTCGAGCTCTCGATATGGAACCTCCCTCACGTCGTTCGAGGCATACGAGGCGACGCAGGATATGGCGCCAAAACGCGTACCCGGGGACAGCATCGCGCCACCGACCGAGGCAGATCTACGCCGGCGCTACGAAGCATTGAGGGAAGATCAGATCTCGCAGAGCAGATTCGATGCAACCCGCGGCATTGTCGCCTCGCTGCTCATGCTTCTGATCGCGGCGGGGCTCTTCGTTTGGCACTGGCGCTGGCTGAGAAGCCTGCCACCAAACGAGGCGCCTGATGCCTGACACAAGGCAGAGCAGCGTCCACTGGCGCCGCTCAGCGGTTGGCGCCGTGCTGGTGATGCTGGCAGCGTGCACCGGCCAGAAAGCTGAATCTCCATCCGAAGATCCCTCGCCCTCCACCATCGCCGCCCTCGACAGCATTGCTCTCGAGCGCACGCCATGCTTCGGGCGCTGTCCGGTCTATCGCCTGCGAATCGCCGGAACCGGTGCGGTGCACTTCCAACCTTCACAGGCGTCGGACACTCTGGACTCGAGCTTCAGCGACTCGATTCCCCCATCCGCCGCCAGCGCGCTACTCGCGCTTGCGCGTGCCATCGACTTCTTCGACCTGCCTGACGAGATCACACCGGCCAATCAAGACGTCTGCAGGCTCGCTGCGACCGACCATCCGAGCGCCATTGTCACCATCGTTATGGGGGACACAGTAAAGCGCGTGAACCACTATCACGGATGCCACGCCGAGGCGAACGGCGTGTACGGTGACGCCTATCCGCGGCTCACGGCATTCGAAGCAGCGATCGACAGCGCCGCTCGCGTCGAGCGCTGAATCACTCGCACTTCGCCCTTCGCACTTCTCGCTTCCCGCTTCCCGCTTCCCGCTTCCCGCTTCCCGCTTCCCGCTTCCCGCTTCCCGCTTCCCGCTTCTACCCCTCCACCAGCCACCCGGTCAGACCGCTGTTCGCGCGTACCAGCCGCGCGCCCTCAGCGGCGCCTAACACCTCTACGCGTTCGCCGGCTGGAAGCGATGCCTTGACCAGAGCGGTGGCTTCGGGCGCATCGCGCAGCGCCGCCGCCGCCGTCAGCCGTTCGCTGCCCAGGGAACCCTCGGCAGAAACGAGTTGCGACACTCGTACGTAGCCCGCTGATCCGTTAGAGCCTTCCGTGCGGGCCCACCCGCCACCCGTGCCAATGACCCGAACGACCTGGCGCCGGCCCAGCCGTCCGAGCTCCGGTGCGTCATCGTCAGGCATGGCCCGAACCACGGCCGACGCGCTCCGCACCCGGGCCAGCTGTCCGAGCAATGCCGAATCCCTGCCGACGGGCGCTGGTCCCTCCCGCGGCTGGTGCACGTAAGGATAGGGATTCCTCGGCCCCTGTCCCCGACGGTAAATGCCGAAATGCAGGTGCGGAGGCGTCGAGCGAGCGTTACCGCTATTGCCCACCAAGCCCAGCGTGTCACCGATCTGCACTAGTGCTCCTGGCGCAACGATCTGGGAGTCGAGATGAGCATAGTAGAGCGAAATCCCCCGCCCGGGATCACGCACGAAAACCACCTTTCCTCCCAGACGGTTCTCGCGCACCGATGCCCGCCCCGCCGCGGCGGCGATCACCGGCGTGCCACGCGGTGCAAAGATGTCGATACCGTGGTGGCTGCGCGCACCGGCATCGCGCGAGGCGCCGAAGAAACTCTGAACGGCGCGCGTATCCCGGCCGGACACCGGGAAGGCAAGCGCGCCACGCGCCTCGATGGTGATCGTCAGGCGCACGTTTCGCAGCAGCTCCGGCTGTACCCTCACCAGCACGGTATCGGCCTCATCGGCTTCCAGGGTGAGGGCCAGGCCATTGTCATCTGCGCTCTCACGAAGTCGCGGACCCTCGCTGGAATCTCGCGGCGGATCGAACGCATCGACAAAGATGCGGACCGGTTCCCGCGCTTCGCGCTCGACGAGCACCGACAGCATCTGTCCCTGCTGTAGAGCTACCCGGTAGCCGAATGCGCGCGCCTCACCAGCGGCCACGTAAACGGCCTCCCGATACGGCAGCGACACGGCGGTCGGCTCGCTCAGCGCGCGCTCCGCGGTAGCAAGCCATTCGTTGCCCAGGGCCGTCTCGACCAGCCCCGCGTCGCGAAGGCC
>JBGTNB010000283.1:0-2696 GCA_041743285.1 Gemmatimonadaceae bacterium | reverse complement strand
ATAGCCATGACCACGCATGCCCGGCGCGGCGTATCGCGTTTCGTGATGGGAAGCGTAGCCGACAAGGTGCTGCGCACGGCGCCGTGCCAGGTGATGCTCTTTCACCCCACCCATGAGGTCGTTGACGTGCGGCGACGCGTGGAGGCTGCGATCGAAGCGACGGTACCGCTGTAGGGCACTTAGCTGACCCAGCAAGCTGGATACTAAAGAGGAGAGCGGCTGAGGGTCTCAGCCGCTCTTCGCACGTACACGCATTCAAGAGCGAATTAGTCCTTAACGCATGTTAAGGAGAACGCGGAAGAATTTGATTCAGCGAGCGATGCCGATCAAAAGTCTTTCTACCGAGCGGCGATAAAACTCGGCAAATACGCCTTCAGAGTCGAAGTGATGGTGCCGGTAAAGCAACACCAGTCCCTGGGCGTGAGCATGGACGGTCAGGGCGATCGAGGCCACCTCGCCTTCACGTAACTCGTTCTGCCGCATGCAGTCGCGCACTCGATCGACCAAAATCTGAATGCTGCTGCTCGCTCGGCGCGACCCGGCGGAGCCGACCTGAGTGAGAAATAACAGCTCATAGTAGTGAGGCTTGGTCACCGCAAAAGTCCGGAACGCCTCGAGTACTGCCTTGAGTCGCGCCAGCGCACCCTCGTCCGCCAAGACCGCGTAAACATGGTCGCGGTAAATCGCGGTCACCGCGCGATGCACGTCACGAAGAAGCGCGTTCTTGTCCTGGTAATGCCAGTATAACGCTGGCGCGGTTATCCCTGCGGCGTCAGCAATCACTCGCATGCTCAACGCCGCAACCCCCTTTGAGCCAAGGACTTGCAACGCGGCTGCGAGCGCCTTATCTCTGCCTGACTTAACAGATGTTAAAGGCATTTTTGCCATAATGTACCAACGTTGCCGTAACTGCAAGGTTCCGTGAATCTGCAGTTTTCCATCTGCGAAATCTGCGAAATCTGCGGTTCCTCGCTGTTCGACCCACCTCCTGCCGATAGAAAGCGGCCCCTCCGAAGGAATCGCCGGCCTTGCAGCCCATGAGCCAAGCCGCTTCGCATAGCCTCCGCAGTAAAATTCTGCGTTTACATATTCAGAGGACCCCCGCGCATGACCAGGCTTTACGATCACGGCAGCTCGTCGAGCGACCGCGGCCAGTCCTCCCTCAGCAAACGCGAAAGCCCACGATCGGCATAAAGGCGGCCCTCGTTCTGGCAGCGGGCGCAGTAGTTGGTCTCGTTGTCCGCGTATCGAATTCGCTGCACCGGTGAAGAGCATACAGGACACGGTTTCCCGTACCGTCCATGCACCGCCATGCCTTCGCGAAAGGCGGTCACCTTCTCCGGAAACGCGCGCGCTGCCTCCTCCCGCAATCGATCGCTCCAGTTCCGCATCGTCGAGACCACGGCGACGTACAGGCGCTCGGCCTCCTCCTCGCTCAGCCGTTGCGTAAGCGCTAGCGGAGAGAGCCGAGCGGCGTGAAGAATCTCGTCGGAGTAGGCGTTTCCAATTCCACTGAAAAGGCGCGGGTCGGTGAGGGACCGCTTGAGCGTATGATTTTCGCTACGCAATCGCGCCTTGAATTGTTCTGCGGTTGCCTCGAGAACCTCCAAGCCACCACGCTCGAACTGAGCGAGCGCAGAATCCCCCCGCACGAGGTGCATCGACGCACGGCGCTTGCTTCCAGCCTCGGTAAAGTGCAATACGCCTGACGAAAACTGCAGGCGGGCGAGCACGAGCGACGCCGGAACCTTGGGCCCGGGCGGGCGCCAGCGCAGCCGTCCGGCGATCATCAGGTGCATGACGATCCACATGCGCGTCTCGGGCGACACACGCTCATTGCCAGGATGCAGGCCGCTGGCGGGTGTCACCGCGAGCGCGACTCGTTTGCCTATCCTACGGAGCGAACACACCTGGCTGCCGGCAAATGCCGAAGGCGGCGGGTCGACCGTTCGCAACACGAACGGCTTTGCTATCTCGAGCATTTCCAGCGACTCGCCGAGCACCCGCCTCTCGAGCGCCGTCAGGTAGGCAGCGATGTCCGGAAGTTCGGGCATTAAAACTAGGAATTAGGAATTAGGAACTAGAAATCAGAAACCAGGAATTGGGGAATGCTTTCAATGCCGCAATCCATGGCCTATCTGATTCGTATTTCCTATTTCCTATTTCCTATTTCCTGTTTACAGGACGGTGGCGGCGATCGCCTCCCTCAGCCTCGGCATTATCGCATCTATCTGGGGCAGCGATACGGCGCCCACCGAAAGCCGGAACCAGCCGGAGTCTCCATTCACACCGAACGCCGTGAACGGAACGGCGGCGAACCCGGCTTCCTGCAGCAGATAGGTGCGCACCGCTTCATCGTCGCGCAGTATGACCCCCTGTGCAGTGCGCCGCCCCTTCAGGGCGAACCGCGCGCTCAGATAGATCGTCGCGGTCGGATTGGCCACGTCTACCGGCAAGCCGGCCTCGCGCATGGCCGCGAGGTGGTCATGCAGGCTGTCGAGCCGGAGCCTGATCGACCGCAGCATCTCCGCGTGGTACCGCGCTATCAAATCGCCGTCGTTGAGCAGCCGCGCAGTCGCCACCTGTTCGGCCCGGGGTGCCCACGCCCCGGAGTGGCCGAGCACATCGCCCACGCCGCGCATGACATCGTCGGGTCCTGCCACCCAGCCGACGCGCACACCGGTCGCCGCGAACGA
>JBGTNB010000282.1:0-2017 GCA_041743285.1 Gemmatimonadaceae bacterium | reverse complement strand
TTGCCGAAGGAAAATGCCTTGGCACCACCGGCCTGCATCTGCCTGAGAAAGAACAGCCAGAGGCCGAACAGCAGGATGAACGGCAGGTACTGGAAGAAATACGTGAATACCGAGGGCTTCGCGTCCTCCGCCGTGATCTCGACGTTCGCCTGACGAAGCCGAGTCAGCTCTTCGTCCGAGTTGGATACCGGTAGCTGGACGTTGAACCTCTTCGCGTCGCTTCCCTTGACCGAGATCGGCTGCCGGAACTCGCCGACGATCGCCTTGCCGTCTTCCACCGTCACTTTGGCAATGTTTCCGCGCGCGAGCTCGCGATCGTATTGTGTGTACGTGATCGTTGGCGCCCGCTCGGAAGTCGGATTGGTCAGCTTGATGAACGCAAGCGGAATCAGGATCAACAGAATCCAGAAGGAGTGCTGCTTGGACATTCTCCCCCAGTCACGATCCTTCTTCGGCGGCGGTGACTGCAGATTTGGTGGCATCTACTGCAAGCTCGCGATATATGGCAGGTGCCGAAAGTTCTCGGCATGATCCAGACCGTACCCCACCAAAAAGTCGTGTGGGGCATCGAATCCGACGAACTTCACCGGGTCGCGCAGCTCGCTGGCGATGTTCTTGTGCAGTAATGCACAAATCTCCACTGAGCCGGGGTTACGCTCACGAATCAGCCGCATTAGGCGGTCGAGCGTGCGCCCGCTATCTACAATGTCTTCTACCAATAGAATGTGTTTTCCCTCTAATTCTGTTTCCGGATCGTAAATCAGCTTTACGTTTCCACTCGACGTCATGCCGTCGCCATAGCTGGCGGCGACAACGAAATCTACCTGCAGCGGCCGCGTAATCTCGCGTACCAGGTCTCCGAGGAAGATAAAGCTTCCCTTGAGGAGGCCAAGAACGAGCAGATGACCTGTCGGGTAAGCGCCGCTGATCTCCTCGCCGAGCTCGCGAACCCGCTTCGCGATCACCTTGGCGTCGTAGACAGTGCGTTTGACCGCTCGCCCATCCAGGCGCGGATCAGCTGTCGATGCGCTCACACCGGAAGACGGCGACCGGTCGGCCGGACCGGACGGTTGCCGCAAGCCCGCGGCGCACCCCTGGAATCCAAACTATCTCGTCTCCGGACAGGACGACTGGCCACCCCCTCCGGATTCCCGCTTCGACCCCCGATTCGCGGAGGAGTCGCTTTACACGCCGCGCTCCGCCCCCACGTTCGCCAGCTGGGATTATCCTGTCGCCATCGCGCCAGCCCCTCACTTTCAACGGACGGTTTAGAGGAAGCTCCGCCTCCCAATCTCCCGCCTGGGCACCGTACGCGGAGGTTCTAATGAACCGCCAGGGCCCAAAATTCGTCGACTCGCCCAGCCGACGCGTGCGATACGCAGCAGACGCATTGGCGCGCCGGATCAGCAGGCTATCGCGATGCCGAACGGCTTCCGCGCCTCCGGAGAGCTGGATCCGGGCGCCGCGACGACCTTGAATAGTAAACGAGGCCAGGCGTTCAGTTCCACGGCGATCGAGCACCACCCCCATGCGAGCAGCGAGGGCGGGCCAAAGTACGCGAAGCGCTTCCGGATCAAAGGTAAGCAGCACTTCGCGAGCGACGCACAAGCTGCCTGCATCGACGCGGTGCGGGATGAATGCGTCCACGGCGTGCTCTACCTCAGCGCGCCAGTCGGCCGCCCGCCTCCCGATCGCGAGCAACTCGTCGCCCAACTCGGGACGCACTTCGACGAGCGCCGGCAGCAGCTGGAGCCGCACGCGGTTGCGAAGGTGGTCGAGCGAGCTGTTCGACGGGTCCTCCACGAACTCGACAGCGTGCTCCTCGGCGTAGGCAGCGACTTGCGCCCTGCCGGTGACGAGCAATGGCCGCACGAGGCTGCCTGACGACGCAGCGAGCGCTGCCAAGCCGCGCGCCCCGGCGTTCCGCATGACGCGCATGAGCACCGTCTCGGCCTGATCATCGCTAGTGTGCGCGGTTGCGATCAGCGCCCCACGCGCCGCCGACTCCTCGCGCAGT
>JBGTNB010000281.1:0-6436 GCA_041743285.1 Gemmatimonadaceae bacterium | reverse complement strand
ATAGTGGCGCGCGTCAGCGTGCCGCCCGAGCGCGTATTTCCGACCGATGACCTGCTCGACCACATGCCTCTGCTCATCGAGGGCATTGCGAAGCACCTGAGAGATCCTTCGGCTCCGGTGGCGGGGGACGGAGGCGTAGTCGATCGTGCGCGGGAGCTGGGCGCGCTGCGATACACGCAGGGCTTTTCTGAACACCAGCTGCAGAAGGAATACGAGCTGTTGGGCGGCGTTCTGCACGCATTTCTCCTGCGCGTTCTCGGCGAAGCCGACCATCCGGTGTCCGCCGAGGATGCACTGGAATGCGCTCACCGCCTGTTTCAGTCGATTGCGATCATCCAGCAGGCGACGACGAGCCGCTTTCTCGAGCATGCGACCCTCGAGCTATCCGAGCGTGAAGAGCGCCTGCAGGCATTCCACCGCGCCCTCACGCATGAGATACGGAACCTGGTGGGAGCAACGTTGGGAGCGGGGCAACTTCTGCAGTACGAGGAACTCGCAGTCAGCAAGCGGGCGCAGCTCGCCGAAATCGTAGTCCGCAATGCGCATGGCATGCGCGTCGTGCTCGACAATCTGCTCGAGCTATCGAGAGTTCGCGTAGCGTCGCGAAGGCAGCGAAACGTGCGCCTGGCCTACGCAGCCGCCGAGGCTGTCCGGCAACTGCGCGAGGCGGCGGCTCGGCAGCGCGTCACCGTCCGGTTGGCGGACGATCTGCCCGATGTCGACGTGAACGCGGCCGCGGTCGAACTCTGCCTGACGAATCTCATATCCAACGGCATCAAATACGCGGACAAGAAACGTAGCGACCGCTGGGTGGAGATTCGGTCCCATGTGCTCAACGATGAGAATGGCGCGCCGGTCGAAGTCGTAGTCGAAGTGGTCGATAACGGGCTTGGGGTGCCGGTCGACTCGCGGCCACGGCTTTTCGAACGCTTCTTTCGGGCGCACGAAATCGAGTCGCCCTCCATCGAGGGAACGGGACTCGGGCTCAATATCGTGCGCGATGTGCTGCGCAGCATAAACGGCCGCGTTTGGGCGGAGTTTCCCGAGGTCGGATCAATATTCGCCTTCAGCATGCCCTGCCGCCGCGGTTCCGACGTGCCGATGATATCCGAGGCTGAAGAGCGCGCGAAGGCCTGACGCGCTAGCGGCTAGTGATCGTTATACGCCTGCCGGCGGCCCACCGCGGCGGCCACCCCGCTTCCGGCGCGCTTCCATTTCCTTGCGACGCTCGGACTCGAGCTTCTCCACCTTTGCCCGTTGATCGCCGGAGAGGAGCGCCATCGCCTCGGTGCGCGCCGCCTGATCCTGCTCGCGCACCATCGTCATTGCCTCGCGCATTTCAGCCCGGCGCTGTCCTCGCTCCTCGCGGCTCAGATCGCGCCGCGCGCTGTCAGCGCTCGCCGAACGCTGAGCCTGCATGCGCGCGCGAAGTGGTGCCATCTTCTCGTCGTGTACTGCCTGGATCGCGCGCAATCTCGTAACCTGATCTTCCGTCAATCCGAGCACGGTTGCCTGCTCGATCATGAGAGCAACCCCACCGGCCGGCCGCTGCCTCTGCATCTCGCGGCCCTCAGCCGATCCCCGGCCTCTACTCCCCTGCCCTCCCTGCCGCTGTGCCAATGCCGCGAGAGGCAGAGTAAGAGCGAGCACCAATGAAAGCATCGTCTTCCGCATCATGCTTCTTCTCCTCGATAGGCGCGGGTGGCGCCCCAAGTCTGGTTAACTCCCGGCCGCACTGAACGCCCGGCTTGGAACTACAGGAACGGCTTCGCTCCAACATGTGAGACGAATCGGCGAGCCACCCGTTAATGGCACGAATCAAAAATCGCCCAGGCATGCGAGCCACTTGGGCGATTCCGATGCTCGGAGGGCCGGGAAGCGACCCAACCCCATCCGCTACTCGTACCGGAGCGCTTCGATCGGGTTGAGCGAAGATGCCTTGCGTGCCGGGTAGAATCCGAAGAAAACGCCGACCGCGGCTGAGAATCCCACGGCGACCAACACAGCTTCGGGAGCGACCACCGTGCTCCAGCCGGTTAGGCGTGCGAGCAGCGCAGCCCCGCCAAAGCCCACGGCGATGCCGAGCACTCCCCCCATGAGGCTCATCACCACGCTCTCCACGAGGAACTGCGTGAGCACATCGGATCCGCGGGCGCCGATGGCCATGCGAATGCCGATCTCGCGCGTACGCTCCGTCACCGATACCAGCATGATGTTCATGATCCCGATGCCGCCGACGAGGAGCGACACAGAGGCGATCGAAGCCAGCAGGACCGACATCACCTGAGTCGTGCCTTGCGCCGCCTCCGCCAGGTCGGTCTGGTTGCGGATTGTGAAATCATCCTCATCCTGATCCGCTATGTCGTGAGACTCGCGCAGGACCAGCCGCATCTCCTGCTGCGCAGCCTCGATGTCGCCTGTCGAGTAAGTATTGGCGAGAATCTGAGCGATACGGGACCAGCCGCTGAGCCGCGTTTCCGCCGTGGTGAACGGCACGAAGATCACATCATCCTGGTCATCGCCGCTGGCAGTTTGTCCCTTTCGGGCGAGCACACCTATGACAATGAACGGCACGTCACGAATCTGAATCTGCTGTCCAACCGGATCCTGTCCGGGAAACAGATTCTCGGCGACCGTTATGCCGAGCACCGCCACGCGCCGGAAGGTCCGCACGTCCAGAGAGCCGAAAAACGCGCCTTGTGTCGTTGGCCAGTTGCGAATGGCCTGGTATTCGGCCGACACTCCGTTGATCATCGTGCGCCAGTTCCCCTCGGGCCCAATGACCTGGGTTCGCGTGATCACAACTGGGGACACACCGGCAAGCAGATACGCTTCCCGCTCGAGCTTCTCGTAGTCCTCCAGCGAGAGCCGATTGAAGGTGCCAGCCCCCTGACTGACGCCGCCGGTCGTGCTCGCTCCGGCGGTCACCACGATCATGTTGGTGCCGAGGCTGTTGATCTGCTCCTGAATTTGCGATTGCGCACCCTGACCCACGGCGACCATGATGATCACCGCCGCTACCCCAATGACGATGCCCAGCATTGTGAGCGCCGTCCGCATCTTGTTCTTGGCGATGCTCTGCGCGGCCACCTTGTACAACGTGCGCTGCTTCATTGCTCCACCAGCGCCGCTGTGTAATCGGCGGTCGTGAGATCCTCAGCGGCAATACGGCGGACTGCCACCGGAACATCGTGGATGATGTGACCGTCGCGCACTTCGATGATCCGCTTGTGATACTCGGCGATATCGTGCTCGTGCGTCACGAGAAGAATCGTTATGCCCTGGTCGTTGAGCTCCTGGAAGAGCGCCATCACCTCGACCGATGTGCGGCTGTCGAGATTACCGGTAGGCTCGTCGGCAAGTATCAGCGCAGGATGCGTGACCAGCGCGCGGGCGATGGCCACTCGTTGCTGCTGCCCGCCCGACAGCTCGCTCGGATGGTGATCCAGCCGGTCACCAAGCCCTACTCGATGCAATGCCTCCGCCGCCGCCTCACGCGTGTTCTTCTTGCGTCCGGAGCGGTCATACAGGAGCGGCAGTTCCACATTGTCCAGGGCCGATGTCCGCGCCAGCAAATTGAAGCCCTGGAATACAAAGCCGATTTTCGCGTTCCGGATGTCCGCCAACGCGTTTCGACTCAGCCCCTCTACTCGCACGCCATCCAGCCAATAGCGTCCGTCGGTCGGAAGATCGAGGCAACCCAGAATGTTCATCAGCGTCGACTTTCCCGAGCCTGACGAGCCCATCACCGCGATCATCTCGCCACGCTCGACGATGACGTCTACACCGCGCAAGGCGTGCACCTTGGTGGAACCGGCGGCGTACACCTTCGTCAACCCTCTGGCGTGGATGACCTCGTTTTGCGGAATGGCATCATCGCGCCGCATTAAAAACCTCCCCGCCGGTCCTGCTGCGGCTGCTGCTGGAACGGATTCGCCGCACCGGCCTCGCCATCCTGCATTACGCCGGCGATCAGCTGCATTCCCTCACGAATTCCCGAACCTTCGATCTGCGTGACGATGCCGTCGCTGATTCCGGTGCTGACGCGCGCAGTCACGAGACTTCCGGCATCATCCAGGTGCCAGATGGTAGCCATCGGAGTGGAAGGTCTTCCCGTCGCCGCGCTTTCCCCGTCTGTGGGAACTCGCCGCTGAGCCGACTGCTGTCGCACCGATGCCGATTCGCCCGATCTGGAGCCACCGGCAGCGCCCTGCATACCGGCGGCCGCAAGCATTTCCGCCGTGGGACGGAACCGTAGCGCCGCGTTGGGCACCATCAGCACGTCCTCGGCAGTCTGAACCTCGAAGTCGACGGTGGCCGTCATTCCGGGCAACAGTTTTCCATCGGAGTTGTCGACGCCGACGACGACCGTGTAGTTCACTACGTTTTCCATCGACGCCGATTGCAGCCTTACCTGCTGGACACTCCCTTCGAACATCTCGTTCGTGTACGCTTGCACGGTGAACCGCACCGCCTGCCCTTCACGGATCTGACCGATGTCACTCTCGTCCACTGACGCGAGTATCTGCATGCGGGCCAGATCGTTGGCGATCAGGAACAGCTGAGGCGCCGAAAGGCTTGCAGCTACCGTCTGACCAACGTCGACGTTTCGCTCAACGACAATACCGTTGATAGGAGCGTAGATGCGCGTGTATGCGAGATTCTGCCGGGCCCGCTCGAGACTGACTTGTGCGGAAGCCAGGTTCGCTTGGGCCACTTCAAACCTGTACTGCGCCGATTCATACTCGCTGACAGAGAGCGCTTCGTTGGCATAAAGTTGCTTGCTCCTCTCCATTTCGCGTGTCGCCTGATCCGCCTCGGCACGATTGCGCTCTACCGTCGACTGCGCGTCGCGAACTGTCTGATTGGCGAGTGTGGGATCGATGCGCGCTATGAGCTGCCCCTTACGCACCACATCGTTGAAATCGACGAGAATCTCCGCGACCTGCCCGGAAACCTGGGTGCCGACCTGAACCGTCGTCACGGCGCCGAGCGATCCCGTGGCCGAAACCGTAGCTCGGAGATCGCCGCGTTCAACCTCCACGAAACGGTAGGACGTTCCGCTTCCGCCGTCGGAGCGGCCAGTGAAGAACCAGGCGCCAGCCAGGATCAGCGGGAGAGCAATTGTAGCGACTACTATCTTGGTCTTGCGCATCTAGTCGGGTGTATATGAAGGAATTCGCGCGCTGCTACCTCTTTTACGTTTTTCGGTCGCATTCGTTGGCCGCGGCGCCGCTTCTGCACCGGCAAGCGGAAGAGTGCAGGTCTGCTACCACGAATCGCCAGATTGGCCCACTGAGGGAGTTCCGCGCGCGATGCCGCGCCTAAAGTCTGCGCGATGCGGCAAGATTGTGGCCTCGCAAGCCCCAACTGCTAGGCGCCCTCTATTCCGACAAGGCTCAGCGCGAGAAATCGCCTCACCGGCTCCACTGGATCAAGCGAAAGCGCTCGCCGCAGCGCATCCGCTGCTTCGCTTGCGCGGCCAAGCCGCCTGAGCGCGTCGGCGCGGGCGGCATGGTACGGATAATACCCCGCCAGTGCCTTGTTGTTTGCGATTTGCTCGAGCGCGCGCCACCCTTCGTGTGCGCCACGAGCCCGCCCGACGGCCACGGCACGGTTGACGGCAACAACCGGCGATGGTGCAATCCGCGAAAGCGCGTCGTAGGCCCTGACAATGCGCGGCCAATCGGTAGCACTCGCATGGCCGGCGGCGGCGTGGCAGGACTCGATCTCCGCCTGCAGGTGGTAGCGCGTTAGGTTGGATCCGTCGGCCGCCTCGGCGAGATGCCGGAAACCGCCGGCCAGCAGGCCGGGATGCCACGAGCTCCGGTCCTGCTCCTCCAGCGTGACCAGCTCTCCAGTGGTAGTTACGCGCGCCGGAAGCCGAGCCGCGGCAAAACAGAAGGTGGCGCACAGAGCGTGCACCTCGGGACGCGCCGTGGCGCGGTGTTTGACGAGGAGCCGTGCGAGGCGAAGCGCATCGGCGCACAGCGATGCGCGCACGAGGGCCTCTCCGCCGTGCGCGAGATGTCCCTCGTTGAATACGAGAGACAGCACCTCGAGCACCGCCTCGAGGCGCGAAGCCAAATCCGCCTCGTCAGGCATCTCAAGGCGCGCTCCGCTTTCCTTAAGCCGCTGTTTGGCGCGAACGATTCGTTGGGCGACGGCCGCCCGGTCGGTCAGGAAGGCGCGAGCGATCTCGTTCACGCCTAGCCCACCCACCGTCCGCAACGTCAGCGTGACCCGACCGTCCGGTGACAACGACGGGTGGGCGCACATGAACATCATGCGCAGCTGATCGTCGAGGAAGACCGCCGGTTCGTCAGGCGACCCGCTGGCGGGATCGGCTACCTCGGCTCCTGACGCTAACGGAGGCTCGGGCAGCGCGTGCAGCACCGCGGCCGCGTGCGGCGCCAGCGCCCGCAATCTGGCATCT
>JBGTNB010000280.1:0-2747 GCA_041743285.1 Gemmatimonadaceae bacterium | reverse complement strand
GCGGTACGAGTTTATTTTCGATTCCTGCTTGGTGAGGGATACCTCACGATAGATCCGAGCGACCGTCTGGAAACACCAAAACGCTGGCAGACGCTGCCTGACGTTCTCACCGTAGACGAGGTAGAAAGGCTACTGGCCGCTCCGACTCTCGACGATTCGCTCGTATTTCGTGATCGCTCCTTGCTCGAGTTGGGGTATGGTGCGGGGCTACGCGTGTCGGAGCTTACCGGGCTCTCGGGTCACGACGTACTTCTGGACGAGGGCGTTGTGCGGGTACTCGGCAAGGGAGGAAAGGAGAGACTCGTGCCGATTGGTCGTGGGGCGATCGGCGCACTCGCCGTCTACCTGCGCGAGTTGCGTCCCAAGCTCGACAGGGGAGCAGCCAAAGGGATTCTACTGCTCAACGCGAACGGGGGCCCACTCACGCGCATGGGTGCGTGGAAGATTCTGAGAAAATACGTTGAACGGGCGGGTATAGCGAAGCGAGTCTCCCCGCACACCCTGCGGCACTCGTTCGCCACCCATTTGCTAGAGGGCGGAGCCGACCTCCGCGCGGTGCAGGAAATGCTAGGTCACGCTGATATCTCCACCACGCAGATTTACACCCACGTCGACCGGGAGTACCTGCGTGCGGTTCATCGGCAGTATCATCCCCGAAGCTGAAGAACGAAAATCAACCCGCGTCGCGCCTGGCGCGGCGCGTAGGCCGCGATGCTCCTCATCATAGACAATTACGATTCGTTCACGTACAATCTCGTCCAGCTGTTCGGCGAGCTCGGTGCAGAACCGCTCGTCTTCCGCAACGATGCTTTGGCTGTGGATGACATCGCGCGCCTGCGCCCTTCGGCCATAGTCATCTCGCCCGGACCGTGCACACCCAGCCAGGCGGGAATCACCATACCTGTAGTCAGGCGATGGGGCGGAATCATACCAATTCTCGGCGTGTGTCTGGGACATCAGGCGATCGGCGAGGCGTACGGCGGCCGTGTAGTTCGCGCAGGGCGCGTGATGCATGGCAAGGTCTCGCGGATCGAGCACGACGGTACTGAGTTGTTCGCGAGAGTACCCTCGCCCGTAACCGTAATGCGCTACCACTCGCTCCTTGTCGAACGGGCATCGCTCCCCTCGTCGCTGCGAATCAGTGCGGTAGCGGTGGATGACCGGGAGGAGATCCATGCGCTACGGCATACAACGATGCCGATATGGGGCGTGCAGTTCCATCCGGAGAGCATTCTGACCGACCACGGCCCACGCATCCTGGAAAACTTTCTCTCGATGGCCGCGGCGTGAGGCTCGTCTTTCTGTGTGCGGCAGCGGCGGCGTTCGCCGCACCTATCCTTGACGCACAGGAGATCCGGCTTCGGCGCGCCGGGCCTGGCCGGGCGGGCGCCCTTGTCAGGGAAGTGTTCGACGCCCCTCACGACGTCCTTCCCGCTGATACCGGGTTGGTCCTCTTGCCACGCGGCACTACGTCCCCGAGGACGGTGCTCGTGATCGGCGGCGATGCAGCCGTCGGTGCACACGTGCTGGGAGATGTAGTCGTAATCGGCGGCGATCTCTACATGCACACAGGCGGGATGATCGATGGGCGCGCGATTGCGCTAGGTGGGTGCGTATACACCTCCTCGCTGGCTACCATTAGTGGGGAAACTGAATGCCTGCGCGACGTGCAATTCGACGTGAGGCGGGTTGCGACGGGGATTGAGATAAGTTATGTGCCGGTGCGGCTCGAAGCCGTTCCATTGCTCGCACTCCCATTCCCGGGCGGCATTCGGCTGCCTACCTACACGCGTGTCGACGGTCTCGGACTGCCGTGGGGCCCGCGGATCACGCTTGCCGAGGGCGCGATCGAAATCGACCCGACCATTACCTATCGATCGGCGACAGGCGGGATAGACCCGCTGCTATCGTTGCACGCCGGGGCAGGATCGCTCTGGTTTGCCGACGCAAGCGTCGGTCGGGAGACACCTACTAACGATGGCTGGATCCGTCAGGACCAGCTCAACGCCGCGACCGCGCTGCTCCTGGGCAGGGATGTTCGCAATTACTATCGTTCGCGAAACGCCGTCTTGCGTGCAGGCCGGATATGGGAGCGCGGCGCGACACTCTGGCGGGCATGGCTAGGCGGGCAGCTCGCTCGCGACGCTTCGACGCACAGCCGGGCGCCCTGGAGTGCATTCGATCGCCGCGATTCGGTAGAAGGAATGTCACGTTCAAATCCACCGATCGCTCGAGGCGATGTGAAATCCGCACTCGCCGGTATCGGAGTGGAATGGATACGGTCGGGGGTGGATGTTCGGGCAACTCTGGAGACCGAGGTTGTACTCGATGCTCCGGGCGACGCACGGTTCGTACAATCGACCGGACACTCCAGCGTGACGTTCCCGACGTTTGGCACTCAAAGCTTCGCGCTGGAAGTGCATACCGTCCTCACGGGGGGTGACCGCGCGATTCCCCAGCGTTTTGCGTATCTGGGAGGCTCGGGGACCCTTCCCACGCGCGATCTTCTCTCCTTCGGAGGTGATCAACTCATCTTCGTTGAATCGCGTTACGACTTCCCAATTGAGCGGTATCGCGTTCCGATACTGGGCCCTCCCACCATCTCCCTGCGTCACATGATGGGGTCCGCGGGAATCGATTCACTTCCCGATCTGGCGCAGAACCTGGGTCTGCGGCTTTCGCTGGCACCATTGCGAGTGGATTTCACACACGATCCCGCAACGGGGGATAGCAAGATAGGCGTCGGC
>JBGTNB010000279.1:0-2294 GCA_041743285.1 Gemmatimonadaceae bacterium | reverse complement strand
AGCTGTTGCGCACCGAGGACCTCTGTCGCATGAAGACCGCCATCGAACCAGACTATCGCCTTTCCCTCCGCCGCCAGCGCCCGTGCCTCGGTCTCGCTCACGCCCTCGGCCAGCGCGAGCCGGCGGCCAATGCTCTTGAATCGGTCGAGGCGCTGGTGGTTGGCCGGCGACGTGAGGATCGCCATCAGCTGCGGACGCCCCTCCGCCGTTAGGCCGATAGTATCCAGCACCATACGGTCCGATTGCGATGCGAGACGGACCCAGTACTCCGAAAACTTCGTATAGTCGGGGAGCACGTAATCCGCGCCGATCTCGTGCCCGAAGAAATCCTTCGGGCTGGTGAGCGATTGCGCACCGGCAGAAAAGGTCGCCAGCGCCGTGAGCGCCAGAGCGCGGCGTAGGGAGCGTAGTATTAGCATGATGATTGGAAATGAGGAACCAGGAAGTAGGAACTGGGGTGGTTCCTTCTCGAAATACGATTGTCGGGTCCCGCACGTTGGGCCCGCGGACATGTCCAAACTATCCCGCGGGGTCGGGAATCGGGAGGATGGAGCTGTTGGGGAGGGTCGTGGTGCGGCGGACCCGCTGCTGAGCCCGGGCCGTTCTTGCCCGGGCCGCCATTGCTTCGAGCAGCGACTCCGCATCCGAAGTGCCGACATCAACCAGGGTCGGCTGAGCTCCGCCCGAGGCGGTATCGACGACCACGCTCGCCAGCCCATGGCGGCGCTGAAAGGGCGTCGCAGTCACGTGCAGTGTCTGAATCTTGTCGTCAGGCACTATCCATGTCACACGGTTGAGTACGCCGCTGCGAAGCACCACGTGCTCGGCCGCCAAAGCGTAGCCGCGCATGCGGTACTGCCACCGCGCCACCAGCCAGGCCAGCGGCATGGCAAGGAGCAGCAGAAGCGCACGCGGGTCGACGAACGCCAACCCGCCGGCGAGCACGATGAGCATTGCCGCATAACGGGTCATCGCTCGCCGGATCGACCGCGGGTGCACCGGTCGTAGGCCGCGCGCCTCGAAAACGAACGACGGGAAGAGCTCCTGCACCAGCCCAGGTACCCGGTTGGACTGCGCGATCGGCACGAATGCTTCGGCGCCTCCGCGCTGCCGCTGCGCCGGCCCTCCTGCCGTCTCGATCTTGAGCGAGGCGAGCTTGAGCGGACGCCGGAGCAGCGACTCCTCGATGCGGATGGACTGCACGCGCCGCAGCGGCACGTTGGCCTCCCGTCGCGAGAGTAGGCCATAGCGCTTTTGAAGCTCCTCGCCCGACCGCGTAAGGGTGAAATCGTAGTATCCGACAACCGATCCCACGATCGAGAACAGCCAGCCAATCACGATCAGGGCGACGATGAAGCCAATGACCAGCACGACCGCGCCGGTAACCGACTGATTGGCAAAAAAGGCTTCCGCATCGGGTAGATAGCGCTCGAGGGATAGCGGTAGGTCATCGGCGAACTGCAGCAGCCCCACCAGCGCCGCCGCGATGATTCCGGCCTCATTGGCCGTCGCGCCGGCTATCGCCAGCTCAGGCGGTGTGAGATGCACGAGGGGCCGGCTCTCAGCCGCCCCAAGTTCATTCACCTCACCTTCGGCACTAGCGCCAGCCGCGCGCGTGCCCGCCCGGCGCGTCAGCAGAGCATCGCGCAATGCATCGGCGTCGGCGCGGGCGAGCACCGACAGCCCCGCTTCGGGCTCGGCACCGCTGCCCGCCGTCTCCACACGCACTTCGGCGACCCCAGCGAGACGCTGCATCAGGCTCTGGCGCACTTCTATGTTCTGGACGCGGGCGAGAAGAATTACCCGCTGCTGCTTGCGCAGCACGCCCGAGCGGTAAGTCAGCTCGTCGCTGGTCACCCTGTAGCGAAACGAGAGGTAGTGGGCTACCGCGATTACGAACGATGGAATGGTGAGCACACCTACTACCACGAGCACGGCACGTCCAGCATCGCCGTCCGCGGCTGACAGTCCGCCGAATACGGCAGGGAGAATCAGCCGTCGCGCCACGCCGATCGTGCTGAAAAGCAGGGTGAACGGGTGCAGCCGCCTCTCTTCGCCTTCGGCTGGTAGCTCCTGCGACGCCGCGCCGTCAGACGGCATCATCGGCTCCGCTGAGCGCACCTAACCGCTCGCGGAGCGATTCCGCCTCCGCCGCCGGCAGGCCGGGGATCTCGATCGCCGCGCCCGTATGTCCGGCGGTATACAGAATGACCGATGCCAGTCCGTATGCGCGCGTCAGCGGCCCATGACGGGTGTCGACGTGCTGGATGCGGGCGTGCGGCACGACGCTCGTT
>JBGTNB010000278.1:0-4281 GCA_041743285.1 Gemmatimonadaceae bacterium | reverse complement strand
TGCTTGAGTGATTTCCATGACAAGTAGTTTAGCCCAGAGTCCCGACCCCCCAATACTCTGAATGAAAGTAGCCGACTGTCCGAAGCTTTCCTCCACCTCCACTTCGATCATCGTCAGGCGGCTGGCCTCGGCCTCGTCGATGCCCGCGAGCACCTCGCGACAGAGGTACTCGGCGAGCATCTCGACAGTGGTGTTCGGGATCTCGAGCATCGCGCAGTCTTCCTCAGGGAATACGTACTTCGGTTCGCCGTCCAGTGCCACGTGCACACTCTTGCCACGGTGCTCGATTCCCAGGCGCGGGTTGCGCAGCGGCAGAAGCATCTTGTGGTCGATTGCATCACAGGCGCGGCGAAGAATTGACTTGAGCACCGAGAAATCGACCACGTACCAGCTATCAGGGTCGAGCGAGCCCTCCAGGGCGACCCCTACTCGGTAGTTGTGCCCATGGAGCGGCTCGCAACGGTGCCCGGCAAAGGTGATGAAATGCGCCGCGGCGAAGACGAAGTAGTCCTTCGTCACGGCCACCCGATAGGTGCGCTGATCTTTCATGCTGGGACTCCCCGGTTCCGGCTGTGCGGTGCAATTTACGACAATGCGGATTCCAATCGAAACATTCGAGCTCGACAACGGGCTGCGCGTCACCCTTTCTGAAGATCACACCGCTCCGATCGTCGCGGTCAATCTGTGGTATCACGTCGGTTCGGCCAATGAGCGCCCGGGGCGAACGGGATTCGCCCACCTGTTCGAGCACATGCTCTTTCAGGGCTCGGCGCACGTGGGTGCGAACGAGCACTTCGAGCTCGTGCAGCGCGCCGGCGGGACGCTCAACGGTTCCACCTGGCTCGATCGCACCAACTACTTCGAGACGGTACCATCGAACCAGTTGGCGATAGCGCTCTGGCTCGAGGCCGATCGCATGGGTCAGCTGCTGCCGGCCATGACGCAGGCAAAGCTCGATAACCAGCGCGATGTCGTGATCAATGAGCGACGCTGGAGCGTGGACAATCAACCGTACGGCACCTGGTGGGAGAAGCTGCCGGCGCTCGCCTATCCACCGGAGCATCCCTTCCATCACTCGCTGATCGGCTCGATAGAGGATCTGACCGCGGCGAGCCTGGAGGATGTGGAGCAGTTCTTCGCGACCTACTACACGCCTGACAACGCGGTGTTGAGCATCGCCGGCGATTTCGACGAGAAGGATGCGCGCCAGCTGGTGGAACGGTACTTCGGTCCGATTCCGCGGGGCCGTGGCCGGCCGCCGCTGCCGTCGATGGAGCTGCCGCCCACATTCGGTGAGTCGTTGCGCCAGGTAGTGGAAGACGAGGTGGTGCTTCCGCGCGTGTACTTGGCGTTCCGGTCGCCTCCGTTCGGCAGCGACGACTATTACGCGGCCTCGGTCGCCGGTGCGATTCTCGGTATGGGGAAGGGAAGCCGGCTTCAGCGCGCGCTCCTGCGCGACCGGGAGGTGGCGAGCGAGGTCATTGCGTTCACCTTCGATCTGGCGAAAGGCACGGACCTTCTCGTCATCGAAGCGACGGCCCTGGAAGGCGTGGACGAGGATCGTCTAGTCGCCGCGGTGGAGAGCGAGGCGACGCGCATGCATGACGAGGGAGTAACGGACGATGAGGTGGCGCGCGCGGTGGCGCTGATCGAGACCGCGTACGTGTCGTCGATGCAGTCGGCGGGGGACCGTGCCGATCGCCTGTCGATGTTCGCCACGTATTTCGGTGATCCCGCCCTGGTCAACGAACAGGTAGACCGGTACCGCGGGGTGACGGCGGCAGCGGTCTCGCGGTTCGCGCGTGAGCGGTTAGGCGCGGGCAACCGGGCGGCACTGATCTACACCCCGAGACGTGAGGAAGAGGCCTCGGCCCTTGTCTCGTCGGCGGCGGAGGGACTCGTATGAATGCGCCGGCTGATACGCTAACCGGGCGTCCGGCGCCGGGTGCACCGCGCGCCTATCGATTTCCCGAGTTCGTAACCGAGCGGCTGCCAAACGGCCTGCGCGTGGTTGTCGCGCCGGTGCGCAAGCTCCCGCTGGTCTCCGTGCGGCTGGTGCTGGACGCGGGAGCGATGACCGAACCGAGCGGCGCCGAGGGAGTGGCATTGCTCGCCGTACGTGCGCTGCTCGAGGGAACCGTGTCGCGTGATGCCGATGCAATGGCGATCGCGCTCGAGGAGTTGGGCGCATCGATGGACGTGGGCGCAAGCTGGGACATGTCGGCCCTGACGGCGACGGTGATGTCGGCCCGCCTTCCGGCGTTGGTGGAGACTCTCGCCGAAATGGTGCGCGCGCCGCGGTTCGCCGAACGCGACGTGATGCGGCTGCGCGGCGAGATGCTGGCCGAACTGGTGAGCCGCAGAGCCGAGCCGCGTGGATTGGCCGACGACATGTTCGGCCGGTTCGTATACGTGCCGGAATCACGTTATGCGGCGCCGGAGGACGGGCAGCGGGAGAGCGTTTCCGCGCTGGATCCCGACTCGGTGGCCAACTTTCACCGGGAGAGAATGGTGCCATCGGCGGCGACGCTGATCGTCGCCGGCGATGTGGATCCCGCGGCGATGGTGTCGTTGGCTAAGCGCGCTCTGGGTGACTGGACAGCACCGGCTCCGGCGGCCCGGCAGGTGATCGACACGCCGGCACACGACCGGCGGCGGGTCCATCTCGTCAGGCGAGCCGAGGCTCCGCAATCGGAGTTGCGTATAGGCCACGTGGGCATTCCGCGCCGGCATCCCGACTATTTTCCGGTCACCGTTATGAACGCGATACTCGGCGGCCTGTTCAACTCGCGCATCAACCTGAATCTGCGCGAGGTGCACGGCTACACCTACGGCGCGTTCTCGAACTTCGAGTGGCGCAGGGCGGCCGGACCATTCGTCGTGTCCACGGCGGTGAAGACGGAAGTCACGGTGCCGGCGGCGCGGGAGGTGCTCAACGAGATCGAGCGCATTCGAGCGGAGGAGGTGTCGAGCGACGAGCTGTCGCTGGCGGTCAGCTACCTCGACGGCGTGTTTCCGATCCGCTACGAGACGACTGCGGCGATCGCACAAGCCCTGACGACACTGATCGTGCACGATCTCCCACCCGACTTCTACGACAGCTACCGCGACAACGTGCGAGCGGTGACACTCCCGGCGGTGCTGCACGCGGCCGATCGCTACCTGCACCCCGAGGCGATCCAGATCGTTGTCGTTGGAGATCCGGAGGCGGAGACACTAGCGGAAATGGAAGAATTGGACTGAGATGAGAGAAGCGAGTTGCGAGAGGGGATCAACCGCACGCCCTCTCGCATCTCGCTTCTCTCATCTCAGCACTTGACTCTCTCTCGTCCCGATCCCCCTCTCGCATCTCGTATCTCTCATCTCAACCACCTAACCCTACCTCGTCCCGATGCCCGGAAAGATCTCCTCCCGCCGCGTCTATACCGGCAAGATTCTCGCGGTCGATCATGACTCGGTCGAGTTCCCTGATGGATCCATCGGCGAGCTGGAGATGTTCCGGCATCCCGGCGCGAGCGCCGTGGTTCCCTTTCTAAGCGACCCGCGAGGCGCCGACCCGCAGGTTCTGCTCATCAGGCAGTATCGTTATGCGGCGGATGATTACCTGTTCGAGATTCCCGCCGGGCGGCTCGAGGGCGCCGAAGACCCAAAGGCCTGCGCGATTCGCGAGCTTCGTGAGGAAACCGGATGCTCGGCGGAACACTTCGAGCACCTTACGACGTTCTTCCCGACACCGGGGTTCTGCGATGAGCGAATTCACATCTTCCTGGCAACGGGATTGAGCCAGGGAGAGTCTAACCATGAGGCGGATGAGTTCGTGGAGGCGGCGCCGATGGCGATGTCACAGGCCTTGGCGATGATCGAGAGCGGGGAAATCAAGGACGGGAAAACCGCGCTCGGCATCATGTTCGCCGCCGGATTTCGCGGCGGAGAGTGACCTTGCTCACCAGAATGGGGTCCGCGGCATTAAGAAACGATTAGGGCGTCCACGGGATTGTTCCCCGGGCGTATCAAATCGTGGACATCCGGACACGGTCCTGTTATATTCTCACTTGAGCTGAATCGCACAAGTCGTTGAAGCACTGTAATTTACGTCACAATCACCGACGGCCAAGCAGTCCGGCACGTGCCCTGCCTCATTACCAGTGGGAACAACGAAGGAGGACGAAACGACTCGACCCTGTCTCGTTGACGAATTGAACCCTTTGCAGTCGGGGGAAATCATGGCGACCGTGGCGCTCAAACAGGCGGTGCCGCACGCGGGGACAACCGTCCGCGAAC
>JBGTNB010000277.1:0-3215 GCA_041743285.1 Gemmatimonadaceae bacterium | reverse complement strand
AGGAGCCGGGGGCCAACTAAGAGGAGGAGCAGCATGACCGGAACGGCGATGAGAAAGACCGAGCCCCACCAGAAGAACTCGAGCAGTACACCGCCGATGAGCGGCCCGATCGCGCCGCCCAGCGAGAAGCTCATGATCCAGACGCTGACGGCGACCCTGCGCTGGTCGGGGTCGAGGAACATGTTGCGGATCAGCGACAGCGTCGACGGGGCGACGGTGGCACCGGCGATGCCGAGGAGGGCGCGGCTTGCTATGAGCATCTCTGCGCTGGTCGAGAAGGCGGCCAGCACGGAGGCCACGCCGAACAGTGCTGCACCGATCAGCAGCAGCCGGCGCCGCCCGATTCGGTCGCCTAACGTTCCCGCAGTGATCAGCGAGCCGGCGACGAGAAAGCCGTAGATGTCGATGATCCAGAGGAGCTGGGCGCTGGTTGGCTGGAGCTCGCGGGTGAGCTCCGGGATGGCAAGGTGCAGCACCGTCAGATCCATCGAGTAGAGCAGGCAGGGCAGCGCGATCACGGACAGCCCGATCCACTCGCGCCGCCCTGCCTTCATAGGGATTTCGTCAACCGTCTCGGTCACGAAAGGACCCTCGGAATCCCGAAGGCATCGATGAGATCTCCCAGCTCGAACGTGGTAACCTCGGCGATCCTGCCGTTTTCGATCCTGAGCACGTCGAGCGCTAAGGCGACGTGATGCGGATCGCCCGGACGCCGGACATAAGCGGCGATCGCCGGCATTCCGTTCGCGCGTGTGACGATGCACCTGAAGTCATCGTAAGGCGGCGTGCCAAAGCCGCCCTCGACCCACGAGCGAACGACGGCCTCGCTGCCGGCGAATGCCATCGGTGCGGGGGGCATGGTGAACAGCACATCCCGGCTCAGAAGCCCGGTCAGCGCCTCGACATCGCAGCGCTCGGTAGCCTCAACGTACTGCTGAACGAGTAGCTGCTCCTCGTCAGGTAGCGATGCTCGTGTAACCGGTGGACTCTCGCGGGCCGGCCTGTGCTGGCGGAGCGTCGCTCTGGCCCGCTGCAGGGCGCCGTTCACCGCCGGCACGGTGGAATCGAGCAGCGCTGCCGCCTCACTCGCCGACCAGTCGAGCACGTCGCGCAGGATGAGCACCGCGCGCTGCTTGGGCGGCAGGTATTGCATAGCTACCAGGTAGGCGAGCTCGATCGTCTCCCGGCGAACGACGGCTGCGCCTGCATCCGCATCGGCGTCGCCCGCATGCGCGATCAACCGGTCCGGGTACGGCTGCAGCCAGGCGACGTGCGGCACTGTGGACTGTTCGGATTCCCCGTCGCCGCGCGTGCTGATCTCCATAACGCGGCGCTCATGGCGCGCCAGAAAGTCGAGGCACGCATTGGTGGCGATCCGGTAGAGCCACGCCCGGAACGATGCGCGCCCCTGGAAAGTGTCCCGTTTCTGCCAAGCGCGGAGAAAGGTTTCCTGCACCAGATCCTCGGCATCCTCGAACGAGGCGAGCATTCGGTAGCAGTGCACGTGCAACTCGCGCCGGTAGCGGCGCGTCAGCGAGGTGAACGCGGTCTCGTCCCCTGCGCTCGCGGCTGCAACCGCCCGCTCGTCGTTTGATTGGAGCTCCGCCTGACTTTCGCTCATCGTCATCTTTCCTCTGACACTATAAAGTTGGCTTCTTCGAAGAGGATGTGTTGCACTGTGACGGGTGAGGAGCCCGAAACTCATCGGCTGCGCTGGGCGATGCCTTGACATTAGGTGTTATCACACCTATAATTCGTACATGCCACCTGACCTCCGCGACGACATTGGGCAACGCAAGCCGTTCACGAGCCTCGAGCAGGAGGCTTTTCTTAATCTTTTGCGCACCCAAGCCGAGCTCAGCGATTCGTTCGAGCGCATGCTGAGGCCGCATGGGGTAAGCGGAACGCAGTACAACGTATTGCGAATCCTTCGCGGTTCGGGTCCCGACGGCTTGTGCCGCAACGAGATACGCGACCGTCTGCTCACGCGGATGCCGGACGTCACCCGTCTACTGGATCGGATGGAGGAGGCGGGACTGGTGAGCCGCACGCGAAGCTCGGAGGACAGACGCCAGGTCGGGACGCATCTAACCTCTAGTGGGCGCGACCTCGTCGACCGGCTCGATGAGGTGGTCGCCGAGGAACATCGGCAGAGGCTGGGGCATTTGACCGAGAAGCAGCTCAAGACTCTCGTCGAGCTTCTCACCCATGCCAGGCAGCGCTTGTGAGTTTTTTTTGGCACAATAAGTGTTATAACAATTAGCAGTGAAACACCAATTGTTGGGCTCGTTCACCTTAATGATGGGAACTGAAATGCGACTTCTAGCCAATGCCACCCCGCGTCAGATCGACCTCGGCCTGCTCGTTCTGCGGCTCATCACTGGTACCATCTTCGTCGCGCACGGCGCACAGAAGCTGTTCGTATTCGGATTGGATGGTGTGGCCGGCGGTTTCGGCCAAATGGGAGTTCCGATGGCCGAAATCGTCGGACCGCTGGTAGCCCTCGTCGAGTTCTTCGGCGGACTGGCCCTGATCGCCGGGCTGCTGACGCGACTCGCCGGGTTCGGCCTGGCCATCGTCATGCTCGGCGCCATGCTGATCGTGCACCTACCGGCGGGCTTCTTCGCACCTAACGGTGTGGAATTCCCGCTCGCTCTGTTTGGAGCGGCGATCACGCTGTTGCTGGCGGGCGCCGGGGCGTTCTCGGCCGACTCAATGATCTCTCGCCGCGGTGCGTCGGTTTCAACGCGTGACCAGGAAGAGAAGGCGTCGGTGCGCCGCGCTGCCTGAACTTTGCTTAGACAAAGCCTGACAAAATCCGTCATATCGGCGAAAGTCGGATGGCGGATTTTTTTTCTGGTCTTCGGCCTGCAGTCCGCCGGCTTCACCTCACCCGAGAACACTGTCCACCGCCCAGGAGCGGATTGGGCGTGGGAATCGCACCGCTTCGCTGAAGCGCGGACATTCCCCTACACACGTCCGGGGGTTGCCGGACTGCGGTGACTTTCGGGCCGTGCTAATATCGGAATACCGGCACCGGATTCTGCGTGCACGGCGCCCGAACACAGCCCTACGGAGCATCCCATGCTGAGACTACGAGACATCATGACGACCGACGTCCAGACGATGAGTCCCGAGATGAGCATTCGTGACGCGATGGACATGCTGGTCGCTCACCACATCGGCGGCGCGCCGGTGGTCGCCAACCGACAGGT
>JBGTNB010000276.1:0-5305 GCA_041743285.1 Gemmatimonadaceae bacterium | reverse complement strand
TGAACAGGGAAGATAATTAGGGCAGGAAACAGGAAATAGGAATTAGGAAATAGGGGGGCGGAAGAGCAGGGCCAAGAAAAGCAAGCTGCCAACGTCGTACCTAGAGGTTGGGGAGGTCCTGGTTCTTCTGGTTCCCTTCCTGGTTCCTCATTCGCTTTCCTAGTTCCTAGTTCCTGATTCCTATTTCCTATTCACATTTCCTGTTCTCGAGAACTCGATAGACAAGCACCGGTCCTGCACAACGTCTATGCCTGCGCGCGCCAAACGCTCGGCCGCTTCGTCGTTGCGAATGCCAAGCTGGAACCAGACGACTTTGGGCTTTGCGGCGAGAATGTCGTCGACATGCGCGGGGATATCGCGTGACCGCCGGAAGACGTTCACCATGTCCACCGGGGCCGGGATATCCGCTAGTGCCCGGTAGACTTTCTCGCCCAGGATCTCTGTCACGTCGGGATAGTAGACGGGCACCGGGATGATCTCGTATCCACGGCGTTGCGCGTCGGCGGGCACATAGTAGGCGGGCTGGCCGGATTCCTCGGTCTTGATCCCCAGGACGGCGATTCGCTTGCTGTCGCCGAGTATCTGGACGATGCGCGCGTTATCCTCGATCAGGTGATGACGCCAGGCGTCATCTGACGCAGAACTCTGGATATCGGATACTGCCATGGGGCGCGGCGGAAGCGGGAAAAGAAAGGCGAAAGTGCGCGATTGCTCAATTATCGCGCACTGTCGCAAGTTTCCCGCCTCTCTCTTTCGAACGGTCCCGGCTGCCGCTACCGCTCCACCGTGACTACTCCCCGACGCGCATGCAATGTCCATCTGCGGCCGTCGAGGATTGCACGAGCCTCGTTGCCGTGCAGCGGGAGAAGCCGGTCGCCGGCAGCCAGCATCCAACCGCCCGACTGTACCACGGTCGACAGCTGTTCACCACGGCCGCGCGGCACGCGGCGAGCACGCCTGACGACTAGCATCTCCGCGGATGAATCGAACGTCGGAGTCAATTGCCCCAGCACATCGAGTCCGATCGACACGCCGGGGCTAGCCCCGATGCTGGCCGGCACGTTCCGCAGCAGCATGCTGCCTATCTGGAGCTCTAGCGCGACCATTGGCGTCTTCCGTATGTCGCCGCCGGGGGCAACCGGAAACCGGCGCATTCCCGACCGACTGATCCATCCTGTATCGACGACGATTCCGCGCACTGTGGGATCGACAGCGGCAAGGACCTTTTCACCGGCGAGAACCACCGGAATTCTTGCCAGGGATCTGCCGCCGCCGGCGTGCAGCCTGACGACTGCCGAATCGGCACCAGCCAGCGCCGGAGGATTGTCGCGCAGCCAGATCACTCTTTGCCGCTCGGCGGAGCTGAGCGGCGTAGATGGGAGTGCCGCCAGCGCCCGGTAGTCGTGCATTGCCGCGTATAGCGGAGCCAGCGCCTCGGCCGCGACCCGCACGTCTCCACCAAAGAAGCGAGCCTCCTCGATCAGGGTCGCTCCGATCCGCAACCGGCCGCGCGATACGAGATAGCAACCAAGCGCGTGCCGCGCCTTGGGCTCGCGCGGCGTCAGGCTGACCGCCGCATAGTAGAGAGATTCGGCCGCCATCAGGCGGCCGTCGCGGAGCAGCTCGTCCGCGCGTTGCACCGGCCCCTGCGCGGCTACCTGTGTCGTGAATGTGGCGCTGAGCAGCGCAGCCAGAGCCAGCGTCAGGCGGCGGGCATCAATGGGTCGTGAACGTGGCGAGAAGCTGTGCATCTGGATCGATCAGGAGTGCCGCCGGCGCCTGGTCGAGCGCCATTGGCAGCGTAAGGCGCTGCTCCCGTTCGGCACCGACCTCCACCGTCACCCGCCGCTCCGTGCCGCTGGAGTCACGCAGCAACACGGCGAGCGGAAAGCGATACGGCGGCCAGCGGCCTCCCTGCCGTACCTGAAGTATGACGCGGCGCGCGGAGGCATCGTAACGCCAGCTGGTGCTTACATCGGCATACCCCGGCCGGCGCAGCCACTGATCGAAAAACCAGCCGAGTGGCTGGCCGTGAGCCCGTTCGGCGGCGCGGGCAAAGTCATCGGTCAGCGCCGTTTCGTGCACGTGGGCTGCGTAATACGCACGGATTGCCTTGAAAAAGGCGGAATCCCCGACCACCCCCCGCAACATGTGCAGTACGAAGCCACCCTTCTGATAGCTATTCGAGTTGAGGAGGGCCATGAGGTCGGTTTGCGCGGTATCGATGACCGGCCGTTGGGCGGTTACGGGAGATTCGATTATTCCCGCCCGCATGGTGCGCATCGACTCTCGCATGGCGGAGTCGCCAAGCGAATGCTCGGTCCAAAGGGAGGCGAAGTAGGTCGCAAAACCTTCGCTCAGCCACAGATGAGCCCACTCGCGCTCGGTGACGGCGTTGCCGAACCACTGATGCGCCGTCTCGTGGGCGATCAGGTTCGTGCCTACACTACGGCGACGGAACGCCGCGTCGCTGTAGAAGATGGCCGTAGCGTTCTCCATGCCGCCAAAGCGCGTCGCGCTCTGCACGTGCGCCAGCTTCTCGTAAGGATAGGGCCCGGCAATACGGCTGAAAAAGGCGACCATCGCGCCGGCATCGGTAAATGGGCCGGGGAGATAATCGCGCAGTTCCGGACTTGCGTACACGGACTGCGGCACACAACCCGGCTGTTCGGCCAGACCGCAGGCAGTTTGTCCTAACGATAGCATCGCCATCCTTGCGGCGCCGATGACCATGAGGTAGGTGGGAATCGGCTTTCCTTCGCTCCAGACAGTGCGAGTGCGCCCGGCCGGCGTGGCGAGCGGGGTCTCCTCGACGAGTACTCCATTCGCTATCACCGTTTGCGTACCCGGTGCCTCGACCGTCCAGGTGACCGTTGCCTTGTCGCTGGGATGATCAACGCTCGGAATCCAGTGCCTCGCCCTGTTGGGCCAGTTGTCGCCGAAAGCGGTCCAGCGTCCGGTAGCGGAGTCGCGGCGGACAATGAGTCCGTCTCGCACCACACCGCCGTACCAGACCGTGGTCCGAATCGAATCCACGACACCGCGCGGGACGGCAATGCGTACCGACACCGAATCGCGGGCAAACTGTGCAATGACCCCATTCACGGCTACGCTGTCGACCGTCAGGTCCAGTAGGTCGAGCACCACCGTATCCGTGCCCGGCGCCAATCGCAACTCGATCGTCGCCCGCGCGGCGATCCGCGCGCCGGTGTCCGGAAGCACAATCGTCAGGTCGTAATGCTTTGCGTCGAGCGCCGGGCGATATGTGTGGGTGGCACGGTTCGGTTGCGCGGCCGAGCTGCTCGCCAGGCACGCGGCGGCGAGGATCAGCGCGGCAGCCAGCCCACTGCTACGGCTCCACGATGTAGACAACCAATCGCTCCTTTGGATCGTACTCCCCGGCGTTCGGATCGGGAGCAAGTGCGACTATGACCCGTCCGCTCCGCGTGACGGCGTAGGCTATCCCAGCCCCCACTTCCACACCGTTTCGCGTGATGCGATTTCCACTGCTCTCTACCGTGCCGCCATCGATCTGCAGGCTCACATGCTGCGCAGTGTCGTGACTGGCCGAGATGTCGATGAGTGGTCCCTGTACCCAGTTCGGCACGAACCGCTCGAAGTCGGGTGGAAGCTCGCCGCGAGGTATTCCGCTAGCCGTATCGATCACGATCCAGCGAGGCGAGTCGGCGTCGTCGCTCACCCGCGGAGTGGGCGGCGTTCCAGCGGCAATCCGTTCACCATCCCGACTCCATGCCACCCGCCAACCCGCGGCTACCGGCCAAACCCGTGGTGTACCGTCAGGCAGCCGGATGATTCCGGGCTGTGAGAGTCCGATGATGACCGCCATCCCGCTCGCCGGAAACGCGCCGCGGCGCACGTCGGCTTTGGGCATTCCGGCGGCACGGGCGAGCGAGTCCCATTGTTCAGTCGTCAGGCTGTCGCGCTCTCCGGCGCTTACCCGGTGTGCACGTCCGAACGCTGCTGCCGACCAGTCGGGCGAAGGTGCCGCGTCCCACACGGAGTCCAGCTGGACCATCTCGACTCCGGCGGCCGTTTCGCGCGCCAATACGAATCCATTGGGGAACGGCTCGTTCTCGACGCTCGCCGGATCCTCGACGACAATGATCGCACGCTGATCCGAAGATAGAGCCCACCGAACCCGGGCAGCCATTCCGCTCGAGCCTTGATTCACCTCGCTCATCCTGACGCGGCCTACGCCTGACGCGACGCCCGCAGCTGATGTGTCGCCCGCCTTCGTGACGGCGGTATCACCTACCGCGCCTCGATCACCGCCGCCGCACGCCGCCAGCAGCGCCGCTGCTGCCGCTATTGATGCCGTACGCAACATCATTTGCCGAACAACTTCTGCCACCACGACACCCCTCCTCCACCCGTGTCTTCCGGCGCTGGCGCTCCCGTCGCCGCCTCGGCGTAAGCTGTCGCGAACTCCGGTGCCGTCCGGTAGCGTCTGTTGCGGTCTCGAGCCATTCCCTTGGCCAGTACCTCCTCGAGCGCATTCGGAAAACCAATCTCCGGCCGGACGTTGCGCAGCTTTTGCGGGTCGCCCTGCAGACGGGCCAGCATCATGTCCTGCTTGGTGCGTCCCGGGAACGGCAGGGCGCCGGTCAACATTTCGAACGCCATGATCGCCATCGAATAGATGTCGGTTCGCACATCGAGCGGCTTGCCGCGCAACTGCTCCGGGCTCATGAACTCCGGTGTGCCAAGCACCACGCCGGTAGCCGTCAACTTTTCGGTGGCAGTATCGGAGCGGTGCTGCTTGGCCAGACCGAAATCCATCACCACTGCGCGTTCGCCACCGCCTGGGCGCGCGCAAAGCATCACGTTCTCCGGCTTGAGGTCGCGGTGTATGATGCCGAGCGAGTGAGCGGCATGCAGCCCATCCCCGATGTCGCGGACGAACGGCACCGTGTCGGCGAGCGGAATGTAGCGCAACCTCGCAGTGCGATCGCAAAGCATTTCGCCATCGAGGAACGGCATCACCACATACATCAACCCGCTGGGTGTCTCACCTAACGCCAATATCGAACAGGCGCACGGATGCTGAAGCCGCTCACCGAGCCGCGCTTCGCGCTTGAGCCTGGCCATCGCCGTCTTGTCGGAGGACAGATCCTCCGACAGTGCCTTGACCGCCACCCGCTCACCGGTATGAGTATCGAGCGCCAGATAGACCACCGACATGCCGCCCTCGCCCACCTGCCGCTGTACCCGGTAGCGGTCCTCGAGCATCTGGTCGGGGACGATCGGCGTCCGGCGAGCGTGCCTGCTAACGCGTCCTCGAGGG
>JBGTNB010000275.1:0-2319 GCA_041743285.1 Gemmatimonadaceae bacterium | reverse complement strand
CGCGAGAGAGATCAGCGAGCGGGTCAAGGGCATTCCGGGGTTGGAGAACCTGGAGGCCAGCGCCGAGGAGGGCAGCCCGCAGATCGCCATACGCCTCGATCGCGAGCGCGCCGGCCATTTGGGTCTCGATGTGGCCCAGGTCGGACAGACCCTGCGAACCGCGCTCGATGGCACCATCGCGACGCGCTTCGCCGAAGGAAATCGGGAGTTCGACGTCAGGGTGATGCTTCCGCGGAACAAGTTCACCAGTCAGGAGCAACTCGGGTCCGTCGCTCTCTTTCCGGGAGGAGCCGGCCGGGCTCCGATCTACCTGCGCGATGTGGCGGAAATCGCCATGAGTCTTGGCCCCACCGAGATTCGTCGCGAAAATCAGAATCGCGTTCTTCGCCTGAACGGCGATGTAATCACGGAAGTTGCTTCGGTCGGCGCCGTGAACGACTCGATTCGGGCGCGACTCGCATCGCTCGAGCTGCCTGACGGCTACGGCCTCATCTACGGCGGAGAGGAAGAGGCAATCGAGGAGAACAACCGGCAGCTGACCATTGTCGTGCTGCTGGCGGTGTTTCTGGTGTTCGTTGTTCTCGCGCTGCAGTACGAGAGCCTGGTCAATCCACTGGTTATTCTGATCACAATCCCGCTGTCGTTGATTGGCGTCGGAATCGGCCTGGCGACAACGGGGACTCCGCTCAGCGCCCCGGTGTTGCTCGGCGTGATCCTGCTGGCCGGAATCGTCGTCAATAACGCGATTCTTCTGGTGGAGTACGTCGAGGAGTACCGACATGACCATAACGTGCCCATGGAAGAAGCGCTCATCCTCGCCGGCGTCGTCCGGCTGCGCCCCATTCTCATGACGACGCTGACGACGATGCTCGGCATGCTTCCGTTGGCGCTCGGACTGGGCGAAGGATCCGAGCTCATGCGGCCGCTGGCCATTGCCGTCGTAAGCGGTCTTCTGGTTTCGATGATTCTCACGCTGTTCGTGGTGCCCTCCACCTACTCGCTCATGCATCACGGCGCGCATCGCCTGCGCGGATGGGTGTTAGGCGACGATCGCCATATGGCGCCGTCCGGCGAGCCGGCTCCTTCGGCCGGCGACTAGCGCTACCCGGCCGCCGCTGGACGATGTCGCGCAGCAGCTTGGTAGTCAGGCAGTGCGAGACGCTCGGGCCGTAGCGTCAGACGCCTGACGCGGCTTTAATGCAAGGAGTTCCGATCGGCGAAGCGGCGCGCCGCGGCTTTCGTTTCGCAACTCGCACTTCTCATTTCATACCATGGTCTTATACAGGTACATGAACTTCGGTATCGAGCCCCAACATGGCCCTCCCGGCTACATTCCTGTCGCGCGCCACTTCCCTGATGCGCCCCTCGAAAGCCACGAGCAAGCGGTCGGCCAGCATGATCAGCTCGTCGAGATCTGCAGAGGCGATAACCACGGCAGCTCCATTATCGCGTGCGGCGAGTAGACGCTCATGGATCGCGGCGGAGGCGGCGATGTCCAGCCCACGTGTCGGCTGCTCCACTACCACCAGCGGGGGTTCGCCAGCCAGCTCGCGCGCCAAGACCAGTTTCTGCTGATTGCCGCCGGAGAGCGTTTCAACCCGCGCGTGGGGCCCATCAGCGCGTATGTCATGGTGACTGAGAAGCAGAGCGGTTGAGCGCTCCAGCGCGCTCCACCGTATGCGGCCTCGGGCGATGCCCGCTCCTCGTAGCGCGACATTCTCCATGACCGTCCACTCCGCCACCAGTGCATCGCGCAAGCGATCCTCGGGAACGAAACCGATTTGTGCCGGCAGCTCGAGCGTTCCGCTTTCCACTGACATTCTGCCCGCGAGCGCGCGCACGAGCTCATGAACTCCCGACCCCTCCACACCGGCAATGCCTACTATCTCTCCGGCGCGCAGTTCGACCGTAGAGGCATGGACGGCGTGAGTGCCGCGCGGCCCGGCCATGACGATGTCACGTGCCGCGGCGACGAGAGGCGCCTCGATGCTGGTCATCCGCGCCAGGCGCTCGCCCAATAGCTCTCGCCGCTCCGAAGGTGGAGGCGTATCGCCAAGCATCGCCCGCGCGACCATGTCCTCCGTCGCCGCGGCACGCGCCACCGACAATACAGTTCGCCCGCGCCGCATTACGGTGACGAAATCCGCTACACTCAGAGCCTCGCGCAGCTTGTGGGTAATGAGCACCACCGCTCCGCCGCTCTCGGCAAAGCCGCGCAGCGCCCTGAGAAGCTTCTCCGATTCCTCCGGCGTGAGTACCGCTGTCGGCTCGTCGAGGATAAGCGTACGCGCGCCGCGGGCGAGCGCCTTGACGATCTCC
>JBGTNB010000274.1:0-5099 GCA_041743285.1 Gemmatimonadaceae bacterium | reverse complement strand
ACGGTGTCGGCGCGCGCACGCATCTGCTCCACCAACCATTCCCCGGTGCGGCGGTGCCCCTCGGACCCCGGAATGCGCGGCCCGAAGTCGAGCTGGGTCTGGATGTACTGCATCGACGCTGCTGCGTCGAACTGCCGCGGTGCGCCGTTGGCATCGCCGGTGCACGCCACGGCACCCCACAGCGCGAGCATCGTCATGCTGCGGATCATCGCAGATCCCCGGCGAAGAACGTGAGGTGCAGCGTTGCCGTGATGACCATCTGGGTGAACCGCCGATCAAAGAGGTTGTCGTAATTGCTCGACCGCGCTGCCGTCATGCTGAACGTCATGTTCTCCGCAACATCGGTATCGGCGTTCAGGTTGATGCCCCATCGGCCGAGGTCCTGTAGTCGCCTGGTATCGGTCCCGCCTTCGAAGTGGCTCTCGCTGTTGCTCCGCGCAAAGCCGAGCGACGCGCGGACCAGCCGGCCCTGGTACTTCTCCGGCAGCTTGAACGCCTTGCCGACATTGGCGGTGATCTCGGTCGTCTCGCCTAACGTTAATCCTCCACTGCGCAGCTCCTTCCTCTCCGTTTTCGACCATCCACCGGCCGTCGTCAGGCCGCTTCCCAGCGCCCATGTAATGGATGGGCTCACACGATAGACGGTGCTCGACTGCTCACCTCTTATTCCGACATCGTTCTCGTCCGATATGCCTTCACCCTCGCCCTGGGTCGGTTGAAAGCTTCGCGACTCCGTGGCCCGGTACTCGGCGGCGGCACCCAGGCTCTGAAAGATGGCGCCCAGCCGTCGCGGCCGCATCGACCAGCGCAAACTGAGGTCGGGGAAAGTCACCGCTTCCGATTCCAGTACCGACTGGGCGTTGAGGCGACGAGTAAACGCACTCGAGTGCGTACGTGCATAACGGGATTGAAAGGTGGTTCCGAACGGCAGGTTGAGCCCGGTTCCCGCGTTGAGCGTGCGCGTGACGCCGGCGCTGGTGGCGAGCTGCCCGTTCTGCTCGCGGAAGTCCTCCACCCCGCCCAATGCGAATTGGTAGCCGAGTCCTGGCGTGAACGGCACCCCGTCGAACGACGAGCGCATGTCGCGCCGCCAGTTGATGTCCACCGGTTGGAGCATCGCCGCCACGCGCCGGTAGAACGTGCGCTCGGCGCTGTGCAGCATGATCGCGCGTCCGAGGTCCACCGACGTTCCCAACCCCAACCCCTGGCCATTCATCAGGCGCCGGGGCAGGCGGAATGCGCCTGTGGAATCGCCGAGTCGCAACAGTCGGGGCGAATTGGGATCACGCAGCAGGGAATAGCTGGTATTGAAGTCAACGCGGGGCCTTACCCACGACGTTATGGTCGGGGAGAAGTTGAGAGTGAAGCCCATCTGCCGTTCGCGCTCGAGACCCAGATCGAGGCCCAGCAGCTGGTCACGCTCGCCACGCGCCACTTCGCCGACGTTCAGCTGGCCGCCGATCGGAATGCTGTCGCCGTAGTTACGCAGATCGCGAACCGAGGTAATGTTGAACCCCGCCGAGAGAGCCGGAAATGGACGCATTTGAAGAAGCGCCACGTTCCGCATGACGCTGGTGAGGCCGTTCACCGGTCGCCCCGAATCGCCGGCCACGGCGACCGGCAGCGTAAACGCTCGCCGCGTATCCTCCGTCTTGGCATAGGTCGATGACAGGCGCACCTGCGTCGGATTCCACCGGAACTCGGTATTCCTCAGCGAGCGAATGGCGTCGCTCTCCTCGAGGAACGCCGGCAGAATGCCGAGTGCGCCCCTGAACCAGCCCGGCAGACGGGCGGTGCGTGCCGTACTCGTCAGGTTCCAGTCGACCGCGCCGGACATTCTCGACGACGAGCCGACCGCGTACTCGCTTGTAGACGAGGCGCTGCCATAGCTGGCGCTCACGTTCAGGTTGTTGACGAGCGGGGCGATCAGCGAGCCCTGCATCGGCGTCGCCCGCCGGGCGGAAAGCGAATAGGTAGTGGCCTGGGACTTGGGCACACGCAACCCTTCGATACCGGCTGCACTCACATCGGACCGGGCCAGGAAGAACGGGTCGTTGCCTGACGACGAATAGCTCACCGACATGGGTAGCAGCAGCCCCAGCTGTCGGGGAAGGAATTTGTCGAGCCGGAACGACGTGGAAATGCCGATGTCGCTCGCCGTGTTGTAAGACGGCTGCTCGGCTAGCTGGCGGAAGTTGCGATCGTGCCTGCTGGCGGTCAGCTGAACCGTTCCAATGTCACCGGCCTGAACGTTGAACGATATCTGGCCGGCGTAACCGGGATCGTCCACCACACCGGTCAGGCGTATGTCGTCTACCCATACCTCGAGCGAATCGTTCGGGAAGATGGCACCACCGGTGCCGAGCCCGGTGTCACCCACCCGCAGCATACCGACAGCCATCTCCTGTACGCCGGCAAGGTTGGGTGGCGTGATTCCCGGGTTGGCGGTATAGACGATGTAGCCGTCGTCGCAGGCGGCATAACGCACGCTGCCTGACGCAGTGGGCTGTTCCGACGACACCACCAGCGCCGAATCGATTCCCGTGCAGTCGATTTCCTGACCGCCTTGCAGGAAGTTGTTCTGCACGCGGGTACGCAACGCAAAGAAGCGGTCGAAGTCGACCACGACCTCGGGTAGCCAGTTGTCGCGGGAGGGACCGGCGTTCACCGGCGTGCGGTACAGGTAGAAGTTGTCCTGGTCGCGGCCGATCTTGATGTAGAAGTTCATGTCGCCGGCCGGGCCCCAGCCCTTGTTGCGGCCGCGTGCCCAGACGCGAAGCTCCTTGTAGCCCATGAAGCTCTTCTCGCCCTCGGGAAAGCGGTAGAAAGCCTCGGCTCGCGCAAAGAGCGGAATGTCGCCCGCGACCAGGCGCATGGACTTCTCGTTGATCTGAACGATTCCCTGCTCGAAGTCACTCTGCTTGTTGTCCGCCTGATCGGTAACTCCGGGAGGCGACTCGTAGAAAAGTCCGCCGCTCCGGTTGTCGCGGTCCTGAGTACCGATCACGGTGGCGATCATGAAGCCGTTGCCCTCTTCGCGCGTTCCGCCAACGCCACCTATCGCCCGATCGCCGCGTTTGATCCACGGCGATCCGAGCAGCTTGAGCCGCGCCACCGGCATCCGCACCAGATCCTCGCCGGCGAACGGCGACGATACCATCGTCAGGCGCAGAGACTTGATGCGCCGTACCAAGGGATCGTTCACCGTCTCTGTCGGCGCCCCGAACGGAACGCGGATGTTGACCCAGCAGAACGAACCGGCCCCGGTGATGCTGTCCGTTACGCTGGTCAGGCATTTCCCGAAACGGTTGTACAACGTCGCGTCCGAGAGATCGATGACGTAGCGGAGAAGCCGCTCGCTGTCGCGCTGCGAGGGAGCCAGGTTCAGAACCCCGTCGAGGTCGAGGTCTTCTTCGTTCAATTGCCGGTTCCCAACCGTGCAATTGTTCTTGGTGTCACCCAGGAGTTGCAGGGTAAGTCCGTCATGCCGGCAGATCGGCTGGTCGTACCGCATCACCTGAAAACCGGAATCGACGTGAACGACGAACAATGAATCGGCAACGTCGCCCGGCAGCCCTGTGTCATTTCGTACGTGATCGAACGACTTGGTGACTTGATCACGTTCGGAGTTCATAACGCCGAATCCTTCGACGCGCCGGCCCGAGAACGTACTGTCCTCACGGGCTCGGAACCTGCCGTCGTTGAGGGTATCGACAACGGAGCGGACCACGAGCGTTTCCGGCACGATCGATACACTGTTCTCCGATACGTCGCCGAAGTCGAAGATGAGAGCCGGATTGGCGCGCCGCCCGACCGTGGACGTGTCGATGAGCACCCAGAAATCGAGATTCTCCACGCGAGACAGATCCACTCCGCTCGGACTGAGAGTCTGGCTGAGCGAGCGCCAGCGGCGGCCTGCAAGACCTGGAATCTTCCACTTGAAATCGGAGCGCGGGCAGATGTTACAGAACGCGCCGGCGACGCTCAACGGATAGAGCGTCATCCACAACACCTGCTCCGGCGTGCGAAACGCCTGCGAGCCGGTGAAAGTGATCGTAGTGTCGATCTGTTCAGGGAAGAACTGGATTGGATTAGTCGAGTTGGTAGCTGGATCATATTGGCCAGCAAGGTTCTGCCAGGCAATGGTCGATGCGGTCGACGTGTCGAAGTCGAACGGAACGCCGGCCACGACGGTCGCACCGCCGGGCACCGCCGGCTGGCTACCTACTCGCCAGGCAAGCTCCGACAGCGACATCGGAATGCCGGCCTCCCCCTCGAAGCTTTCGACGTACGCCTGGCCGGCCGCGTTCGGCTGCGGCCGGCTGGTGGCAATTTCGCCCTGTACCGAGATGAACGATGGGGCTGTCGTCTCGAGAATGGGTAGCCTATCGAGCGCCCGCGTCAACGAACCGCTTTCCCAGCCGAACGAACCGTTTACCCCGGCAACGAGCGAGCTGGCCGGCTCGAACCCCAGCGGCGGCCGATTGAACGTCGTCTTCTGCGACTGCGAGATGGCGACGAAGTTGATCTGGCCGTTCTGGAACGGAAACTCCGAAGCGATTCCGAAAATCGACGTTGGCGCCGAGGCGAACAGCGGATTCTCCTCGTATCGCACCGACACCTGCTTTGCCGTTCGGAACAGCGTGTCCGGCCGCAGGAAGGTCAACTGCCCCAGCTCGTAATCGACCCGGTAGTCCACATCGCGCACGAGCGGCACGCCGCCCATGATGATCCGCTCCGAGCCCTGGCGAACCTGGATCGAGCCTAACGCAATCACGCCAACGTCGCCGCCGCCGTCGGCCTGGTAGCGCGTGCTCAGCCGGTATTGAGTGGGCGGACGGCGCTGAGAGTACAGGTCGTCGTCAGGCGTTCGGTAAAGCGAATCGTTCACCGGATCGGGCGGATTGGCCAGTCCGGCATCGGCAAACGGCTGCAGCGAAGGAAAGACGACGAAATAATCGCGAATCAGCTTGGTGCTGCCGCCACCGGCGTTGGCTGCCTGGTTCGGATCCCCGGTGCGAGGCCAGAGCCGGTTCTCCACATCGAACGCCGACGTGTTGGTGCGCTGCGCCAGCCCGAATACCTCGAGATAGGTCGGA
>JBGTNB010000273.1:0-1526 GCA_041743285.1 Gemmatimonadaceae bacterium | reverse complement strand
ACTTGCCGCGACCTGGAACAAGGAGAGCGACGAGTTTATACGATTTATCAATCCCGGCGACTTTCGCGCCGCGGATGTTTCGTGTGGCAAGTGCCATGAACGCCAGGTCGTCTGGTCCAAAAAGAGCATGATGACTCACGGCGGAATGCTCTGGGCGGCCGCGCTCTATAACAACGGAGCGTATCCATTCAAGGACGCGCGTTTTGGCGAGAGCTATGGCGCGGACGGCCGCATGCAGATGGTCTTTACCAACCCGCCACCGACGGCGGAGGAGACTCTGCTCAAGGGCATTCTGACCTTCCTGCAGCCGCTGCCACGGTGGGAGGTGACTCAGCCGGGCAACGTGCTTCGAGTCTTCGAACGCGGCGGAGAGCTGAAGGGACTGCCATCGGACATCGGCAGCCCTAACATCCTGGAGCTCGCCGGCAAACCGGAGGTCAAGCTTAGTGACCGAGGATTCGGGACGCGATTGCGCACAGACCCGGTCTTTCTTGGGCTGCAGAAGACCCGGCTGCTGGATCCGCTGCTCTCATTCCCGGGCACGAATGATAATCCCGGCGACTATCGCGCCTCTGGCTGCACGGCTTGTCACGTAGTTTACGCCAACGACCGTGATCCAAAACACTCCGGCCCGTACGCGCAGTTTGGAAACCAGGGACACACTCAAACGGGCGACGTGACGATACCGAAGAATGAACCGGGTCATCCAATCAGGCACCAGATGACTGTCGGGCCGCCATCGAGCCAGTGCATGGTCTGCCACATTCATCCCGGAACCAATATGGTGACCAGCTACTACGGCATGACCTGGTGGGATAACGAGACAGACGGGGATCTGATGTACCCGAAGGAGCAGCCAGACCTTTCGCCGGAGGAGCGCGATGCAATTAAGGCCCGCAATCCGGAAGGCTCAGCTCTGCGCGGCCTTTGGGGGCAGGATCGTAAGTTCCTCCAGAACATCTGGACGGACATCAATCCGAAGGCGAAACGAACGCAGTTTGGTGATTTTCACGGACACGGCTGGGTTTTTCGCAATGTCTATCGCACAGATCGCAAAGGGAACATGATTTCCGCACGCGGGACTCGGATTCCGGCGGATGATCCTGAGCGAATGAAGAAGGGTGTCCACCTCGCAGATGTCCACGCGAAGGCGGGGATGCATTGCGCCGACTGCCATGTCAGCCAGGATGTGCACGGAAACGGCAATCTCTATAACGAGCCACGTGCTGCGATTCAGATCGATTGTATCGACTGCCACGGTACGATCGAGAAACCCGCGACACTCCTCGCCTCCGGGCCTTCGGCTGGAGTCGCGCGTTTCAAAGGGAAGGAGATTACGGTCTCTCGCGATCTGAAGCGCATTCGCGGCAGAGACGAACGCGGCCGCTCGATCCCCATGTTCCAGGTCGCGACCGCTGAAAGGCCGCTGAAAAAGAAGGATGCGGCGGGTAAGGAAGTCGAATTCAAGGCAGGAGAGATCATTCAGAACTCTCTGGTCGAGCCGGGCAAATGGTGGCGCGTCGTCC
>JBGTNB010000272.1:0-1978 GCA_041743285.1 Gemmatimonadaceae bacterium | reverse complement strand
AAGGACCGGATAGGCAGCGAGATCCTGACGCACTATCCGGAAGACGTGGAGCTCGGCATCGAAATCACACGGCAGGAAGCATGGACGGGACGGGAGCTGCCGGTTCGCATCCCGGATCTCGTGTCCGAAGTGATCGAGCGGGTGGCCTTCGAGGCACGCACCGACAAGCGAATCGACAAGCGCTCGGGCGTATCGCAGCGAATGCCGATCACCGTTACCGAGCTCGCCGTCTCCAATGCCGAGCGCCGAACGCTGCGCGTGGAAGAGGAAGAGATCGTTCCGCGGATAAGCGACATCTATGCAGCGCTTCCCGCGATGACGGGCAAGATCGAGCTCGAGTACGAAGGAGAGCTTGTCGGCAGCCACGCCATTGCGCGCGAACTGATCCGCCGCGCCGCCGACGCCGTGTTCGATGGCCGCGCCGGCGGATGCAACACCGACGACGTGGTCATCTGGTTCGACGAAGGAAACGCGCTCGAGGTAGGCGACGAGGTGGGAGCGCGGGCGATGCTCGAAGGATTTCAACGGGTACCTGGCCTGGTCGCGCTCGTACGCAAGGTGGGGCTGGCGGCCGACGGCGACACACCCGGTACCGTCGCCGCCTGCGAGCTCGTTCTCGAGGCGCTGGTCGCGCGCAAGAAGATCTCACGTTCCGATGCCGGACGGTACGGCAGGGCTGCGACGCCTGAGCGCCGGCGGCCTAACCAGGATCTGTTCGGCGGCGGCTTCTCGACCTGATGCCGGGCACGCGTGCCGTGGTACGCGTGCGTCAGGCAAGTCCCGACGACATCGGCATAGTCGTCGAGTTGCGTCTGGCGCTCGTCGCCGAGCACCGGGACAACATCATCTATGGCCGAACGCGCCATGACATGCTCGACCGCGCACAGAAGCTTTTTCTCTCCCAGCTTCGGTCTCCCCGGGAGACCACCCTGCTCGCCGAGCGAGCCGGCCAGGTGGTTGGGATCCTCCGGTGCGTGGACAGCGCCGGGCATCCGCTGCTGCACCCCGACCGCTACGGATACATCTCATCTGTATTCGTACGTCCCGAATCGCGCCGTCACGGCGTGCTGCGGGCGCTGCTGGCCTCCGCGGAGCGCTGGTGCCGCCAGCGGGGCCTCGACGAGTTGCGACTGCATAACGCCGCGGACAATCCGCTGTCCAACGCCTCGTGGGAGGCACTCGGCTTCGGCATCGCCGAGCACCTGCGCATCCGCCGGCTGCCGGCGGAGGAGTAGCTCGCCATGGCCGTGATCACGGTTTCGCGCATGTATGGCTCCGGCGGCTCGGAAGTTGCCCGGCGCATTGCGACTTCGCTAGGCTGGACGCTACTGGACAACGCTCTGGTCGACGCCGTCGCCCAGCGGTTGGGCGTGACCGCCGCCGATGTGGAAGCGGTGGAGGAGCGGGTTCCGACTCTCGTCCAGAGGCTGGCCGACGCAATGGTTTTCACTTCGCCAGAGCTCGCCCCGGCAACCACGGAAGTGACGATGCCCCCGAGCGACGAGCGCGTGCTCGAGGTAACCAAGCGCATCATTTCCGAGGCGGTAGCAACCGGAAACGTGGTGCTCGTCGGCCGCGGCGCTCAGTGCATGCTCGCCTCGAGACGAGATGCGCTGCACGCCTTCTGCTATGCTGCGATGGATTCGCTAGTTGCGCGAGTGGCCGCGCGCCGCGGGATTACACCAGAGGAGGCGCGACGCGAGGTGGAGGAGATCAACTCCCAACGCGAGCATTACGTGAAGGCCAACTGGAAGCGGAAATGGAAGGCCAACGAGAACTACCATCTCTGCCTGAACACCGGTTGGCTAGGCACGGAGGGCGCGGCGGACCTCGTGCTCGCCGCGGCACGAAAGTGCCTCGAGATTTGAGTTCCCGATTGGCATACGGCAAAGCGACCCTTGCTGCGCCGGTGGTAGCGCTGTTGGCGCTGGCCTGCGAGCAGGAGCCGGCGCGGGTCGGTGAGGTACGCGCCTATCGC
>JBGTNB010000271.1:0-2581 GCA_041743285.1 Gemmatimonadaceae bacterium | reverse complement strand
CTCCTGATGGGTGGCCGGGCGGCCGGTCAATTGATGCGGATGCGGTCGGACGAGTCGAACGACGAGAGATCAGACAGAATGATCACGTCTCCGGGTTGGAGGCCGCTCACTATCTCGATCTCGTTCACGGAGCTGCGGCCGAGCCGTACTGAGACACGTACGGCTTCTTTTCCGTTCGGTTCCAGCTTGAACACTCCGACCTGGCTCTCCGCCTGGCCAAACGCGGGACGTCCTACGTGCATTACGTCGTCCAGCCTTTCGATTTCCACCGTGCCGTCCACCGACAGATCGGGCCGGGCGCCTCGGGGCAGCGAGTCGGGTAGCGACACTTCGACTGTGACTGTGCCGTTGATGCTGGCCGGGTCGATCCGCATCACGTTCCCCGTTACGAGACCATTTCGGGTGTCGATGGTTGCCGGCTGGCCGACTGCGATGTCACGGACCTGCGTTTCTGGGATGCGGAGCACGGCCTTTAGCTTGCCCGGCTGGGCGACGCGTGCGAGTACCGCGCCGGAGTTCGCCCACTGGCCAACCTCCCAGTCGAGCTCCTGCACCACGCCGTCGGAGCCAGCACGCACCTGCATCGAGGCCACGCGATCGCGCTGGAACTGAGCGACCGCGCGTTGCCGGGCCACGTTTTCTTCCTGCAAGGCGAGCTGCCGCGCCAGGGAGGCTTCGAGCGTGCTCAACTGCTCCTGTTCGAGCTGAAGGCGCATCCGCAGCTCATTTGCCGACTCCTTGGCGGCCAGAACCTCGTTGTTCGACGCGAGATTTCGCTGGCCGAGAGATACCATCAGCGCCTCGGCGCGGTCCGCTTCCAGAGAAAGGGTGCGAATCTGCTCAACCTGTGCCCGGCGACTGAGCCGCTCGGTCTGGAGTTGAGTGCGCAGGCTCACCATGGAGGACTGAGCGTTGGCGAGCTGCCGCTCCGCCTCCAGCGCCTGGAGCTGGACGTCGGGATTGCTCATCTCGAGGAGCAGCTCACCCGCCTGTACGGTGGCGCCAGGGCGCACATGCCGCTGCTCGATACGACCGGCGGTGACAGCGGAGATCCAGAACATTTGCTCGGGAACCAGCGTGCCGGGGCCGCGAACCTGACGCACGAGCTCGCCTTGCTCCACGGTATCCATCCAGATGGTGGCGCGTTCGACCGATGGCGCGGCAGGCTCCAGCTGTGAAAGCGCGACGGTGACGATCGCGAGCAACGCGACCCCTCCGCCAATGGCGATATAGCGACCGTATTTCTTTTTTTGCGGGCGAGGAATATCCACTGCGTTCCTTAGGTCGAGAGGTAGAGCGTGCACGTACCCTTAAGGGAAGGGCCGTGCCAGCTTTAGTCAATGGCGCAACTATATGAACGACAGTCCCTTACGGCTGTGGCTGCTCGCGGGTTTCATATTTGGTGTGTTCGTAAATGGGACGCAATGTCCCGGCGCCGAACGCAATTGGTGAGAGTCGAGCAAGGCATTGGAGGTGATAGAGAATGGCGAGACGGAGAGCTTGCCAGCTATACAGCATTTAGCTAAGAGCCGCTCATCGCTCGCAGCTACCTCGCTGGCAGCTGCCCGTCTCGCATTTCAGGTGCTCACCACGCCAACCGTAGCCTCTGTATGCTCGCAGCTACCCGTCTCGCTCTTCGTTCCGCCCAGGAGCGATCAAGACTAGCTTTGCGTGTGACCGGGGTGCCGGGCGCAAGTAGCGTCGGGCTGAGAGAGTCCCGCAGAACCTGATCCGGATCATACCGGCGGAGGGAGTCACCATGCCTGCAGTCACGCAGATGCGTCATGCCCGTGATGGCGTCATCACGGACGCCATGCGGTTCGTCGCCGAACGCGAGCAGCTCGAGCCCGAGGTAGTGCGCCGGGAAATCGCCATCGGCCGCCTGATCATACCGGCGAACGTACATCATTTGTCAGGCGCGCTCGAGCCAATGGCCATTGGCAGCGTAGCGAGCGTGAAGATCAATGCCAACATCGGTAACTCGGCCGTCAGCTCCGATGTCGATGCGGAGCTGGGCAAGCTGCGGATGGCGGTGCATTACGGTGCCGACACGGTAATGGACTTGAGCACGGGCCGCGACATCGACCGGACTCGTCAGGCAATCCTCGGCGAATCGAAAGTGCCGGTCGGCACCGTGCCGATTTACCAGGCGATCGAATCGGTGTCGAGCGTCGAGGAGCTTACCGCCGACGACCTTCTACAGATGATCGAGCATCAGGCGCGGCAGGGCGTGGATTACATGACTATCCACGCCGGCATTCTGCTCGAGCACCTGCCGCTGGTGTACGGTCGGGTAACGGGCATCGTGAGTCGCGGCGGCTCGCTGCACGCCTACTGGATGATGCACCACCGCCGCCAGAACCCGCTTTACGAGCGGTTCGACGATCTCTGCGAGATCCTGGCGCAGTACGACGTGACTATATCGCTGGGCGATTCGCTGCGGCCGGGGAGCCTGCACGACGCGAGTGACCGGGCGCAGTTCGCCGAGCTCGAAACGTTAGGTGAGTTGACGAAACGGGCATGGTCGCACGATGTGCAGGTGATGGTCGAAGGGCCAGGGCACATCCCCATGCAGCAGATC
>JBGTNB010000270.1:0-5673 GCA_041743285.1 Gemmatimonadaceae bacterium | reverse complement strand
ATCGTCCAGGTCACCAAGGAGCCGATCTCCACCAAGGGGCCGCGCGTCACCGCGCAGGTGTCGCTCGCCGGGCGCTTTCTGGTCTACATGCCCTTTGCCTCACGCGTTGGCGTAAGCCGCAAGATCGGCGATCGCGGCGAGCGGCAACGGCTTCGCGAGATAGGCAAGGCCGTTCTGCCCAAGGATTCCGGCGGAATAATCATCCGAACGGTCAGCGAGGATGCCAACGAGGAGACTTTCCGCCGCGAGTTGCAGACCCTGATCGGACAGTGGAAGAAGATCAAGCGCAAGACGCACTTTCAGCGCGCCCCGGCGCTGGTGCACCGAGAGACGTCGCTCACCCGCGGGATCATCCGCGACCTGTTCAGCACCAAGGTCGACTCGCTCACCGTCGACTCCAAGCAGGTGCATAACGAGATTGTCGAGTACCTCCAGGGCATCGCGCCCGAGCTGGTCGACCGCGTCAGGCTTTACAACGAGACGATCCCGCTCTTCGACAAGGCTGGGATCGAGCAGGAGATCCGGGATCTCTACAAGCGGCGGTGCGATCTGCCCTCTGGCGGCTACATCCTCGTCGAGCAGACCGAAGCACTGGTCTCGGTGGACGTCAATTCGGGGCGGTACACCGGAAAGTCGGATCCGGAGAAGACGATCCTCAAGACCAACGTCGAAGCCGCGCGCGAGATCGCGCGCCAACTGAGGCTGCGCGACGTGGGCGGCATCATCGTGTGCGACTTCATCGACATGGAGACGAAGACCAATCGCGACCGGGTGTTGCAGGAACTGCGGACCTACCTGGCGCGCGACCGAGCCCGAACCAAAGCGTTCAATGTCAGCGAGCTTGGACTGATTGAGATGACGCGCCAGCGCGTGCGGACGAGTCACCTGCACGCCGTCACCGAAGCCTGCCCGATCTGTCACGGGACCGGCCGGATCTTCAGCCCCGAGACAGTCGCGCGGCGTATCGAGCGCGCCGTGCGCCGGATGGCGGTGGAAGGGAAGCGCGAGCACATCTTCGTTCGCATCTACCCCGACGTGGCCCTCTACCTTCTCGAGGAGGAAGCGGACTTCCTCGAAAAGCTGAAAAAAACCGTCCCGTTCCCAATCGAGCTCCGCGACGATCCGCTTCTCAAGCCCGACGAGTTCAAGCTCGTGATGAAGGGGGCGGGAAGGGATGTTACTCAGCAATATGCGGTGGCTTGAGGGGTGCGGGATGCGGGGTGAGGGAAGCGGGAAGCGCGACGCCGGACGAGCGACGGGCTGAGCGACGCGGATAGTGGAATCCGCGATTAGCTCACTGTTCCCGCATCCCTCGCTCCGCATCCCGCTTCCATTGACCTCCCACCCCGCCCCAACTAACTTGATTAGTCTGTACTTGAAATCCTTGGCAAACCCGCATAACCCTATGTCGTACGCCATTATCCGCACCGGCGGCAAGCAGTACCGCGTGCAGCCCGGTCAGACGATCAAGATTCCCTCGCTCGCGGCGGATGCCGGCGCCAGCGTCGAGTTCAATGACGTGCTCATGGGCGCCGATGGCGACAATGTCCAGCTCGGAGTGCCCACGCTATCCAGCGCCAAGGTTACCGCAGAGATCGTGCGTCACGGGCGGGGCGAGAAGATCGTCGTCTTCAAGTTCAAGCGGCGGAAGGGATATTCCAAGAAGCAGGGGCATCGGCAGGGCTTTACGGAAGTTCGCATCAACGAGATCTCGCTCTAGTTGAGGCAGACCAATGGCACATAAAAAGGGCGTCGGCTCGAGCCGCAACGGCCGCGACAGCAACCCGAAGTACCGCGGCGTAAAAAAGTTCGGTGGCGAGCAGGTGCGCGCCGGCAACATCATCATTCGGCAGTGCGGCACCAAGTTTCATCCCGGACGGAACGTGGGGCTCGGCAACGACTTCACTATCTTTTCGCTCATCGATGGCGTCGTGAAGTTCGAACACAAGAGCAAGCAGCGCTATAAGGTCAGCGTGTACGCGGCGGAGGCGGGCGCGGCGTAAAGACAGGCGCGCTTTTGCGGAAAATCGAAGGCGTCCCTCGGGGCGCCTTTTTGTTTTGAAGATGAGAGGTGCGAGTTGCGAGGACCTGCCCCGCGGCTCTGCTTTTCTCGCAACTCGCTACTCTCATCTCTGTTCGGTTCTGTGCGAAACACTCGGATACTCGCATCGTAGGGTCACTATCCGAACGGAGGCACACATGGCTGTCTGGAACAAGCTGAAGGACGAACTCGATCGTGCCGGTCGCGCTGCGCAGGGCGCGATCGACGAGGGAAAGATCCGCCTCGACGCCATGCGCGCCCGGCAGCTAGCCGACAAGGCAGCCCAGGCGATCGGCTACGCCGTTTATCGCGCCAGAAAGCAGGGCGAGGAAATCAATCCCGATACCTATGCACGTCTGAGCAGCACGCTTGCCGCTCACGAAGCGGAAGTGACGCAGATCGAGACCCGGCTCGAGGAGATCCGCACGTCGCGCGGCGGCGCCGAAAAGGAAGCGCCACCCCCGCCTGACGCGGAGACGGTGGGGGAACCGCCTCCTCCTCCCCCTCCCACCGAAGGACTTGCTTAACGCGAAACCGGGTGCAGAGATTATGTCTCGCACCCGGCTTCGTTAAAGGTACTCGAAACGTCGCGGTCCTCGCCGATTGCACGTGCCGCATACCCCGTCCCGCAATCCCTCGTCCCGCATCCCTCGTCCCGCATCCCTCGTCCCGCATCCCTCGTCCCGCATCCCTCGTCCCGCATCCCTCGTCCCGCATCCCTCGTCCTAAGGCGTCCCACGATAATCCGGCGGCAGCTCCCGGTATCGCTCGATCAGCTGGTCCTGACGCGAGTCGCCCAGCTCCTGCTGCACTCCCCGGATAAACACCTGCTCGGCTCGCGTCCCGAATTCGAATGGATCACCGCTCCATACGACGACGTTTGCGTCGAGGCCGGCCCGCAACGTACCGATCCGATCGGCCACGCCAAACACTTCGGCAGGCGCCAGGGTAATCGCCCGCAACGCTTCATCCCAGTCCATGCCATAGGCGACGGCGTTCCCGGCCTCCTGCGTGATGTTGCGCACGTTGAAGGTCAGAGGGTCGTTGCCGGTACCAACCAGCAACACCTGAACACCCGCCTGGCGGAGCAATCCTGGATTTTCCTGCCGTGCACCTAACGCCGAGAATCCGGGAATGTTGTTCATTGCTCCAGCCATTACCGGAACGCGCGCCGACGCCAGGCGACCGGCGATCTGCCACGCATCGGCACCGCCTCCGATTATCAGGCGCAAGTCGTACTCTTCGGCCAGATCGAGCGCGGCTTCGATGTGGGCTCTGGAGTCTGCATTCACCAACAACGGCAGCTCCCCCCTCAGCACCGGCATCATCGACTCCAGATCGATGCGGCGCGCCACCAGATCGCGTGTAGCCCCACGCTCGTAATCGGCCCGCCGCTGCGCGTAGGCGCGGGTGTCATCGAGCACTTCGCGCAACTTGATGAGCAACTCGGCGCTGGCACCGGTTCCCGCTCCTTGCGGATTGTTCACCTGCGCCACCATCGCGATCGGTGCGCGACGCACCATCGTCGACACCGTCGTGTCATCAAGAACATCGATCAGCGCCGCCTGTCCCGCGATCAGCCCGCCTGACGGGAGTACGACGACCGAGGTGATGCCCTGATCCCGTACCGGGGCGAGCAGGACCGATGCCGGATTGAGTCCATGCCAAACGGTGAAGGAAGCGTTAATTGCGTCGCCGCGTCCGCGCGCCGATGCGTCGCGCGTATCACCGACCGCGGCGATCTCCACCAGCCCCAGCTGGGTCGCCGGGTTGATCAACCCCGGCGTGACCCACTTGCCGGTGGCATCGATTCGCTCGGCGCCCTGCGGGACCGGTACGTTCGCGCCCACTGCGGTAATGCGCCCGTTCTGAATTATCACCGTCCCGTTGTCGATCGGCGGGCCGCTGACGGGGAATACCCGCCCGCCGGTGATGGCATACGTCTGCGCCGGCAACGCCTCGGCGACGACTGCCAGCAGTACGATGCAAAGGCAACTCGTAAGGCGCCGCATTAGCGTGCCCCCCCGCGCGTGGCTGGCACGAAGCCCAGCTCGAAGTCGGTTCGCCACGCCTGGGTGGCATCGGTACGGTCGAACATCATCGCTCCATCGATCCATACTTTCTCCGCCTTGGTGTAGACGCTGAACGGGTTGCCGTCCCACAGTACGACGTCGCCGTTCTTGCCGGCTTCCAGCGAGCCGATTCGGTCCTCGAGCCCCAGCGCCCACGCCGCATGCAGCGTGATCCACTTGATCGCTTCATCATCCGAGATGTTGATGCCTACGGCACGGCCAGCGGCGAGCCCCTTCGACGCCTCCTGGTTCAGCCGCTGCGACCCCGACGGATCGTCGGAGTGAACGATTGCCCGTGCTCCCGCGTTATGCACCAACGGCAGGTTGGCCCGTACGCCGTCCATTGCCTCCATCTTGAAGCCACCCCAGTCGGCCCAGATGCTGGCAGAAATCGAATCGCGCGCGAGCAGATCGGCGACCTTGTAAGCCTCGACACCGTGATGGAAAGACCGGATCTGGTAGCCGAACTCGCGCGCAATGTCGATCATTTGCGCCATTTCATCTGCGCGATAACAGTGGTTATGCACGAGGATGTTTCCACGTAGAACCTCTGCGAGTGTCTCGTTGCCGAGGTCGCGGGAAGGCGGATCGCCGCTGCGGTCGGCCAGCCATTTGTCCCACCGGCGACGGTACTGCTCCGCCTGAATCCAGGCGTTGCGATAGCCGGCGACGTTGCCCATCCGCGTCGACGGGCCGCGACTCGCATACACGCGCTTGGGATTCTCGCCGCATGCCATCTTGAGGCCATACTTCGCCTCGGGGAACTTCATCTCCTGCACCGTCCGCGCGGGAACTACCTTGAGCACCACGCTGCGGCCCCCAATCAGATTCGCCGAACCCGGAAGCACCTGAAGGGTGGTGATGCCGCCGGCCAGCACCCGCGGAAACTGTGGATCCTGCGGCCAAACCGAATGCTCGGCCCAGACGTGCGCCGTCACCGGGTTTGTCGCCTCGTTGCCATCGGAGAGTGCATCACCGCCGGGCGCCGCGTACACTCCCAGATGCGAGTGCACATCTATCAGCCCGGGAGTGACGAACTTGCCGGTGCCGTCGACCACGATCGCATCAGCCGGCGCCTGCACCGTCGTGCCGACCGCCTCGATCTTGCCGCTGCGTAGCAGAATCGATCCACCTTCGATCCTGGGACCCGCCGCCGTGATTATGGTGGCGTTGCGAATGATCGTCGGCGGGGATGTGACCGGCTGATAAGTGCTCGGAAACGGGTTGGCGTTAGGTTCGGCGATCGCCCCCGTCATCGCCCGTGCGGTGGCCGCTGTATCCGCGCCTCCCGAGGTTGGCGAAGCAGATGGTGACGCCGTACGTGAGGCGCACCCCGCGACGGCGCAGAGTGTCAGAATGGCGACGAATCGCATTGCGAGTGAATCCTCCTCGGAGAAAGACAAGCACTTCCAACCTGAACTGAACCTAGTGTAGTAGGACGGAAGCAGCTTCGTCACCCAGCGAAAGCCGGGGCCAGGGTAAGGCCTCTCTGGATTCCCGCTTTCGCGGGAATGACGAATCTAATTCCCGCGTCGCGCGTCGCGCGCCCCTCATCGCGCC
>JBGTNB010000269.1:0-14008 GCA_041743285.1 Gemmatimonadaceae bacterium | reverse complement strand
CCTGACGCCGTCGCAGCGCGGCCAGCGCCGCTTCACGCATGCGGAACGGCCGCGGCCGCCTGCAGCAGCACCTTGCGTTCGTCCGTCGCGAACAGCCGCTGTACGTCGAGGAAGACGATAAGATGCTCGTCGCGCCGGATGATGCCGCGCAGGTACTCTCCGGAAACCCCTCGGAAAAACGCGGGAGGCGGCGACAGCTGTGCAGCCGCTATTGCCACCACCTCCTGCACATCATCGACGACCACGCCAATCCACTCTCCCTCGCAGGAGAGGACGAGCACGCGCGTCTCCGGCCGCACCTTCACGGCCGGGAATCCGAAGCGGCGCCTGAGATTCACCACCGGGATGACGCGCTGCTGGTATTCCAGCACGCCGTCGATCCACGGCGGCATGTTCGGCACCACCCTCGGCGGTTGGTGGCGGAGCACGCGCTCCACCGCGAATATGTCGGCGGCGAAGTAGTCCTCGCCTAACCGGAAAGTGACGATCTGATACGCCGGGGGGGTCATGCCGCCTCCGCGGAAAGCGGTACCGCGCACGCTGCAACGAGCACGTGCGCATCGACAACAGTGACCAGCGCGTCGCCGATGAACGCTACGCCTAAAACCAGACTGTCGGTGTCGGCTGATGGAGGTGGGCGAAGCATCATCCGGTCGAGTACTATCACATCCTCCACATCGTCCACCACCAGCGCCACGCGCCGCTCACCTGACCGCATGAGCACCAGCACCCCGCTGTTCGGCGCGTGAGGCACGCGCAGCGTATCAGCTGGCGAATAAACGGGAACCAGCCGCCCGCGAAGGTCGATAACGCCACGCATGGCCTCCGGCATGTCGGGCACCGCGTGCACACATTCCAGCTCTACCGCCTCTTCGGCAGCCACAAGCTCGAAGGCAAACAGCTCGGCACCCACGCGAAACATCAGCAGCTCCACCTCGCCTGCGCCCAGGGCGAGCAGATCGCGCATTGTCCTGATCCGCTCCTCGGCGGGGAGCTGATCATCCGGATCCGCCTCTTCTGTCTCGCGCGGGAGGTCGGCCAGAGCCATCGCCATCGCCTCGGCCCGCTCCGCATCGAGTGGCGCATCGGATACCCGGAGGCCGGATGCAGCGTCGGGCGGCGCGACGTCATTCGTCATCACGGACTGGACATCCGGCACGAGAGCGGCCGGCTGTGAGCCCTGCGCTGCCTTACTCTTGCGTTTGGGAGAACGCGAACTCGGTTTTCTGGACTGACTGGCCATTCGACACTGGGGCGATAACGAGTGAAGGGGCGGACGCTTGCCCGCACGATAAGGACATTTCGCCCCGAGGCGGGGTCACAACTTGCCCGCCACCGCCAACCGCTCGAGACATGCGACGATTGCGTCGGCCATGGCGCCCAGCGGCACCGCACGGGCGGCGCCCCCCGACGCGATCGCTGCCTGCGGCATGCCGAAGATGATCGATGTATTGCGGTCCTGCGCGAGCCCCGTAGCGCCGGCGTCACGCATGGCGCGCAGCCCCGCTGCCCCGTCCCGGCCCATTCCAGTTAGAACCACTCCCACGGCAGCCGCGCCGAACACTTCGGCCACGGACCGGAAAAGCGGATCGGCAGCTGGACGCACCCCCCATATGGCCGGTGAATCATCCAGTGCGATCTGGACAGTGCCCGCGGAGCGGCGAACGCGCATATGGCGGCCTCCCGGCGCTATATACGCCCGGCCATTTTGAAGTCCCTGGCCATCCTCGGCTTCAGCGACCCTGATTGCGCTCTGGCCGTTGAGGCGCTCAGCCAGGCTACGAGTAAAGCCCGCCGGCATGTGCTGCACGATAAGCACCGCGGCATCGAGTCCGGCCGGAAGGCGCGGGATCAGCTCGGCTAGCGCTCTCGGACCCCCTGTCGAACAGGCGATCACCACCACGCGGCTAGCTCTGGCAAATGGTCCCGTGTCTCGCTCCGTCATCGGGGCTCGCGGGGGACGCGCCAGCACCGGCACGCCCCGCAGATTCACCTCTCTGCACGCCCGCAGGGCATTCAACAAACGGTCTCGGACCGGGCTCAGATCAAGGCTGACCTTCCCCGCCGGTTTGGCGACGAAATCCACCGCGCCAAGCTCCAACGCGCGAATCGTCAGGTCAGGGGACTCGCCCGTCGCCAGGCCGCTCAACATCACAACCGGCCGCGGAGTCTCGCTCATGATGTATCCGAGCGTAGCGAGTCCATCGAGCTCGGGCATCTCGACATCGAGCGTCACGATGTCCGGATCCAGCTCGTGAGTCTTCCGGAGCGCATCGCGTCCGTTTCGAGCGGTGCCGGCAATGCGAAACTCGCCCGACGCGCTAATGAGCTCGGAGACGAGCTTGCGCATGAACGCGCTGTCGTCCACCACGAGGACGGTCGGTATCGTTGCGCTAGACAATGATCTCTCCACGCCTTACGGATCGCACCCGCATCAATCCATCGGCGATGGTGAAATAAACCGACCTTCCAAAGTCTCCCCCCACGTCCTGCCCGACGAGTGGAATACCGGCCACCTGCAAAGCGGCACGGGCAGCCATCACGTTGCGCTCGCCCATTTGCAATCCCTGGGTTGCGATGAGGGACGCGAACATCGAAGCGCCGCCGGCCAGCTTCGCCTGCATTCGCGGCAGCCGCGCACCCCGCGCCTGCATCTGCTCAATGAGCAGCGGGACGGCCGTTCCAGCGAACTTGGCGCGATTCTCACGCTCGCGCGACATGGCCTCGCTAGGCAGCAGTACGTGCGCCAGCCCGCCGATGCCCGCCACGGCGTCGTGCAGAGTGATTGCCACGCAGGAGCCGAGTCCGATCGTGACGATCGATTCGGGCGTCGCGGCAACGGCAAAGTCAGCGACGCGCACTCGCAGCTCCGTCACGGCCGCCGGAATATCCGCGACCGCGGATCGACGCTGGCAAGAGCGGTCCGCGCCGACCCGAGCAACGTCTCCACCTTGCCGAGGACGAGATAGCCGCCCGGAGCGAGCGCATCGACAAACCGTTCGAACAGCCGTTCCTGTGACTCGCGGTCGAAGTAGATGATCACGTTGCGGCAAACTATCAGCTGAAGATTTTTTTCCGGCGGCTCCTCGCGCAGCAGATCGTGCTGGGCGAAGGTGACCATCGAGCGCAGGTCCGGTGTCACCTCCGACGGCATCCCCGCCGAGAAGTAGGCCGAGCGGAGCTCCGGCGGTGTATCGGCGAACGCGGCCTCGTCGTAGTTGCCCCGGCGCGCCACATCGAGGATCTGTGCGTCGACGTCGGTAGCAATTATCTTCAGTGTCCGAAGCCGCTGAAGCTCGTTATGCTCGAGCGCATGCCGGTGAAAGAGCGCTGCCAGGGAATAGGGCTCGTCTCCCGACGCGCAACCGGCGCTCCAGACTCGCAACGGCTCGATGCGAGCGGCCCACACCGTGGGAATGACGACCCGCGCGATCGCTTCGTACACATCCCAGTTCCGGAACAGCTTGGTAACGTTGATCGTGAGAGCATCGATCAGGCGTTCGTACTCGCCGGGTTCGGCATCCAGCACCCGCATGTAGTCGCGATAGGTGTGTACGCCCTTCGCCCGCATGCGTACGGCGATGCGCCGCCGCAGACACCGTTCCTTGTAGCTACCGCATCGAAAGCCCCGGTCAGTAGCGATCTTCTGTGTGAGCGCGATGAACTCGGCGTCAGGCGGCGCCAGATCCCGCGAGGCGGACCTGAGGTCCGTCATGACGAACCGACGGTACGGACGAGATCGAGGTTGGTTCGGACCAGCTCATTGTCCGGATCAAGCGTCAGCGCGCGCTGCCAGCAGGCGATCGCTTCCGCGCGCTCGCGCCGCTTGTAGCGGATGTTGCCGAGCTTGAAATAGACGTCGCTTCCCAGGTCTTCGTTGCAGGCGAGCGCGCGCTCGTATGCGGCAATGGCCTGGTCATAACGCCCGGCGCGGTACAGGCTGTCGCCCAGGTTCTTGTGGAGCGGAGCCAGGTTGGAGTCTTCGCGAAGTCCACGATTGGCCGCATCGGTGGCCGCCCGCACGTCACCGCGGCGCTCCTGTACGGTCGCCAGAGTGTTGTACAGCGTCGCCTCGCGCGGATATACGGCAAGTCCGTCCGTGACGATCGACAGCGCGCGATCGAGCTCGCCCGCCAGGGCAGCCGATAGCGTGGCGTAGTGAAACCACGCGGCCGAGGGGTTGTGCGTTCCCCATTGGGGCCTCGCGGCTGCAAAGGCCGTTTCCGCCAGGCCAATGTCGCCGCGTTTCAGGGCGAGCACGCCTAGCGAGGTACGTACCTGAGGGTCGTCGGCGCCGCCGCATTCCAGGGCCCTGTCCAGCGCCGCCGCGGCCTCATCGAGGCGGCCAAGGCGTTCCAGCGCGTAAGCCAGATTGTGGTGCACGGCGTACCGGGCATCTGGCAGCGAGGCAGCACCGCCCAAGCGCTCCGCCGCGGACTCCCACTGCTCCTGCCGTAAATCGATCAGTCCGAGAAAGAAAGACGCATGTGCATCCTGGGGAAGCAGTTCCTGGACGCGCACGAATTCGCGCACCGCCTCGGTGAGCATGCGAGCCTTGTAGAATGCCACTCCGAGGTTCCGGTGCTCCTCGACGCGGACCTCGCGCTTCACGTGCTCGGGAGGACGACTGCGCCCCACACGGTGCGCGAACCCGGCGGTGACCAGACCGTAAATCGCCTTGCCCACCTCGAACTCGCCCATCCCCGACCCCTCGACCAGCGCATCAACATCACGCCGTCCATCGATGAGCCTTGCCAGCCGCTCTTCGTCCGGCGTGAGCGTCGCTCCGCTCGTCGTCAGGCGGGCGCGATCGAACTCGAAGACGCTGTCGAACCCCGGTACCTTCTTTTCGATCAGGCTCCATTCATCTACCCGCCGCGCCCCCTCGAGCAGCAGCGACTCCGGCGTGATCGACACAAGCACCGGCTGGTCGTCAGGAGTGACATCTACATCGAAGCTGAACGTGCCTTGGGTCCAGGTGAACAGGAAGTACACAGCTTCTTCAATTTGCAGCCGTACGTAATGGTGTAGCTCTTCCTCGGTCAGGTACCCGCGCTCGAGCAGAATTTCGCCAAGCAGCTTGTTCCGGGTACGCGACTGCGCCGCAATCGCATCGTTGAGCTGTTGTGTGGTGATTATGCCGCTCTTCTCGAGAATGTCGCCGAGGCGATCGCGCCGATTGACGATGCGCGCGTACGAGATGCGACCGCGATCGAAATAGATGTACCCGAAGTTCGATCGGTCGCCGATACTGAGAACGCCGGTTTTCTGCCCCATTGCAAGTAGCTGGAGCACATCAGGCAGGCTTGCCTCGAGGAGCGATCCGCGGATGGCCATTAGCGCATCTCCTCGATGGCTCGGCCGCCGAGTTCAGGCCATTCCCAGATGGTCTTGTCGCGGTCGAGGAAAAAGGTGTCCACATCCTTGATCCCCGCCTTGATGGCGAACGGCAACCGCACGGCCGCCGTTGGCGTCACCGGAGTGGTGATCACGGCCGGAGTGACGGTGGGCGCAGGTGCGCCAGTCGCGGCGGGACGCGATCGAATGGGCGTAGCGGAGCGCACCGGCGTCATCGGCACGTCGTCGAGAAGCCGCCGCGCAAATCCAAGCGTAATCGGTGAATCGTTGTCCTGTGCCTCACGCGCAAGCAGATCGGCGGTGACGATTATCTCACGAACATCATCGCATTCGCGGCGGGCCAGGTACGAGAGCACGTCCGTGGGCACCACGTGACCCAGCCTCTGGAGGAGCGCCCGATACAGGCGCTGGCGGAGCGTCGAGTCGGGTGGACGGATTTCGACGACCAATCCACCGGCGAACCGCGAACGCAGCCGGTCGTCCAGGGTGTCGAGCTCCTGCGGCGAACAGTCGAACGCGAGAACGATCTGCTTGCCTGAGGCATGCAGCGTGTTGAAGAGATTGAACAGTTCCACCTGCGCCGCCTCGGTTCCGGCGACCACCTGCGCGTCATCGAGCAGCAGGGCGTCGACATCGCGCCACCGCGCGCGCCACCGCTCGAGCGTGCCCTCTTCCAGCGCGGCAATGAACTCGTCTACGAACAGCTGCGCCTTGGCACACGCCACGCGCGTGCCGGGAACCTTGGCCAGCCCGTTTCCGATCGCGTGAAGCAGATGCGACTTTCCAACACCGGGTTCGCCATGCATTACGAGCGGGTTATACCGGCGGCCGGGCTCACGCACCACCGCTTCGCCGGCATGAACGGCGAACTGGTTGCAAGGCGCGATTTCATAGTTTTCGCGCGTCAAGACCTCGACGGGTACCGGGGGAGGCGCCGTCCGGGCTACCGCCATGGCAACCAGATCCTCGGCTTCCGCGATTCGCGACGGATCGCGAAATACTTCCGCGCCAGCCAGAGACGGATCGGCGTCCGCTGCGGCTGCCTCGAGCTCGCGGAGCTGCTTCACCGCACCCTCGAACGCGGCAATCGCCTCTTCCACCTGGCCCCGAGCGGTTCCCTCGAGGAGATCGGTCACGTAACCGGCCCCCGACCACATCGCCACGGCATCGGCGAGCCGCTGCGTCCTTTCATCCACCTGTTCGCTGACGAACGCGGCCAGGTCGGACACGAACGAGCTGAACTCGTCAGGTATCGCCGCCATGCCGGGAGCGGGGGTATAGCGTCCGCCCAGGATCTTTGGCACTGTCGCCGGCACCACCGGCCCCTCGCCTAGCTGTTGAAAGGCCATCAGGCGGATCAGTGCCCCCTCCAGCTCACGGACGTTTCCGTGGCCGATTCTCGCCACCGCCTCCGTCACACCGGCAACGAAATTGATTCCGAACTCCTCGCACTTTCGACGCAGGATCGCGACGCGTGTTTCGTAGTCAGGCTTGTCGATGTCGACTATCAATCCACCGGAAAAGCGTGTGAGGAGCTGCGCATCGAGCTCGGAGATTTCCGCTGGCGGGCGGTCGCTCGCAAGCACCAGCTGGCGCCCGCCGCGCCGGAGAACATCGAACAATCGAAGCAGTTCCGTCTGAGTCTCCCGCCGCCCGGCGAGAAACTGTACGTCGTCCAGAAGGAGCATGTCCACGTCGCGAAACCGCTCGCGGAACTCGGCCACACGGCCCGCGGCGACCGCACCATGCAGCTCATCGACCATTTCCCCTAACGCGACATAGCTGGTGCGCAGAGTGGGCGCGAGCTCGGTAGCCAGCTGCGCGGTGGCGAGCAGCAGATGCGTCTTTCCCAGCCCGGAATTGCTGTAGATGAACAGCGGATTGTAGGCAGCGCCGGGCGACTGTGCTACGGCGCGGGCCGCCGATACGGCCAGCCGGTTGGCCGCGCCGACGACGTAGTTCTGGAACCTGTACCGTCCGTCAGCGGTGCCCGGCGACATGCCGCACCTCCGGCGGTGTGTGCGCACTCATGCGCCGCAGTACGATCTCAGAGATGCCGCGCAGTGTCTCGAAAACGCCCTCACCGCGCACCGCGCCCGCCGTGTAAGATGTAACACCGCGGAAATTCAGCTCTTCATCGAGACGCTCGGCATCGAGAATCATTTCTTCCGGAAGGTCCTGCTTGTTGTACTGAAGGACCATTGGAACCGTGCTGGTATCCACGCCTTGCGCGGCCAGATTGGCGTGAAGGTCCTGCAGGCTTTCGACGTTCTCCGCCAACTGGCGCGCCTGGCTATCGGCGACGAAGACTATTCCGTCGGCGCCCTGCAGCACCAGCTTCCGCGTCGTCGCGTAATAGACTTGCCCCGGCACTGTATACAGCTGCAGGCGCGTGGTGAACCCGGAGATGGCGCCCAGGTCGATAGGCAGGAAGTCGAAGAACAGCGTTCGGTCGGTCTGGGTCGCCAACGAAACGAGATTCCCCTTCCGGCCCCGTGGGACCTGGTCGTGGATGTACTGCAAGTTGGTCGTCTTCCCCGACCGACCCGGGCCGTAGTAGACGATCTTGCAGGTGATCTCGCGAGTCGCGTAGTTGACGAGTGACACGATACGTCCGTCGTTATGTTTCCGCTCAGCCCGTCGGAACTTCGTGCGGGATGGCCCGCCCGAATAATGCCGCCAGACTGCGGTTCAGCTCCTGCTCGAAATTGCCGGCAAGCGCCGGGTTGCTCTCCTGCGCCGGTGCCACGGCGGCGAGAGCCGTGCGCAACTCCTCGAAGTAGATTCGTACCAGACCGAGAGACGTCGTCCGGTCGAAAGCGCTCAACAATACCAGATCCCCACGCGGCGCTTCGACGCGCGCGAGAAAGACCTGTCGCAACGCGCCGCCGTGATGCAGCTCTCCGAACGGCGCCGAATCCATTTCCTTGCCGAGAGCCGAGCCCGACGCGTTGATCGCCGCCGCAAGGGCACAAGCGGCCATCACGTCCAGCGACCGCGTAAAGCCGAACTGACCGAGAACCTGCCCGCTCGGGTGAATCAACAACGCGAACAGCACGCGCGCGTCGTCGACAAACCGGCGGAGCGGAGCCTCGACCCACTGTTCAGCGACGGTGACGATCATGCCAGTCCCTCCGCCGCCCGAATCATCTCCAGGCGCACAATACCGACGTTTACAGACGATTCGGCTAGCGCAATGAGTACGAGCCCGCCTCGTCCGGCGGCAAAAATGTGTCCGTGCTCGGCCTCCATTCGCAGGAACGCCGTGTCTCCGAGTCCCGCTGCCCCGGCCGACTGTCTTGCTTTTCGGTAGATCGACGCGCCAAGCGCGGCCACCGTGCTCGCCTTAATGCCATGCCGCACCGTCGCGTCGACAATAATGTCGTCCTGTGCGTCGACCACCATCGCGCCAATTATCCCCCGGTGGCGGGAGACGGCGGCGAGTGGGGCGACGTAGGGCGAGCTCACGTGCCGGCTCGCGACACGGTCCGCTCCAGCCACGTGCGCGCTTCAACCGCACACAGCTCGAGCACGCGCCTCACCAATCCCTGCGGCAACGCGGTGTCGGCGGCCAGCAACACCAGCCCGCCATCGCCGGCCGGCGCCATGGCTACAGTAGCCGCGTCCGTCTCGAAGGAGATGCACGTCCAGCTGCCTAACGCTAAATGGCGCAACGCGCGCTGTACCTCATCGCTCACCCCCCGCAGCTCGGCGCCGATCACCTGCGACACGTCCCCGCCCCCGACCGTGGGATAGGTGCCTGCCATCACAAGTCCCTCGGAGTCGATGAGCAGGGCGGTCATCTCACCCTCGCCAAGAGCATCGGCGAACAACGGCCTCGGAACGGCGTCCTGCTGGACTTGCGGATTCACGTCTCCGAGTGGGACTTCGGAGGCGTGCTGGCGCACGACGGCCAGCGCAGCGGAGATGGACGGATCTCCTCCACCCTGCTCCGCCACCGCGAGCAATTCGCTTTCAGCATCGGACCAGCGTCCCTGCTTGAAAAGCACGAATCCCTTCCCCTTTCGCGCTCCCAGATGACGGGGCGCGAGACGCAGGACCGCGTCCCATGACTGAAGGGCGCGGTCAAACTCGCCGAGATCGGCGTAAATGCGCGCGATGAGATCGTGCGCGTCACTGTTATCGGCATGACGCTCCAGGCCGCGCAGCGACACACGCAGCGCCACATCGAGCTGCCCCCGGCGACGGAGCGCCTCCCCCAATCGGAGAAAAACGAGGCTCCCTGGCTCGCGAGCGAGTTCCTGGCTCAGCTGACTCACTTCATCGATCATTCTCGTGCTCCAGAAGCATGTCGTGCAGCCGCAAGGAGGTCTCGAGCACGCCGCGCACCCGTGCTGCATCGCGTCCCCCCGGCATCACACGGAGGTAGCGTTCCCAGGCATCAACGGCCGCAGCGAGCTCGCCGCAGTGCGCCGCCGCGTATCCCAATTCGCGGTGCACGTCCCCGTTCAGCGCGTCCAGACCGGCGGCCCGCTTCAGCTCATGCATCGCTTCGGCATGGCGACCGAGGCGCGAAAGCCCAGCCGCCAACACCAACCTGGCGTCTACCAGCGTCGGTTCGAGCGAAACGGCTTCACGCGCTGCCGAAACAGCACGATCTATGTCCCCCTCCCGCAAAGCTGTGTACGCGCGGTCGAGTTGGACCCGCGGCTCCAACGCACCATTGCCCTCGATGTCCAATTCGCGCACGTGAACGGCTACCACACCGGTCATCACGAGCCCATAGGTGATCTTTGCCACCTCGAATTCGCTCCGTGCCAGGTGGGTCGCTATCGCCCGCAGGTCGCGGGAGCCATCGATCTCGGCCAGCACTTCCCACTCGTTGGGCAGAAGGTCGAGCAGTGCCGGCTGGTCGCCGGTGACAGGAGCGAGCGCGGGAATGACGCCGGCGTGCGGAACCACCCGTTCGATGCGCGACCATTCGTCGATGCGGCGCGCCGCTTCCATGAGCAGCGACTCCGTCGATATGCGGATGATTGCCTCGGCGGGCGCACTATCCACCGAACGCTCCTCGAACGAGAAGTAGCCTTCAGCCCACGACAACAGGCCGAAGACGATCTCCTCGACCTGAAAGCGCACGTGGCGCTCGAGCTCGCGCCGGGTGATCGCGCCGATGTCGACGAGTATCTCGCCTAACGCCCGGGCTCCTACCTCGCGCTGCTGAATGCCCATCGCCCTCGCGATGTCACCGTGGGTCACTTTGCCGGCGCGAATGAGCAGCTCCCCCAGCGGACGCGGGTTGCTGCGCAGCGCGGCGAACGTCACCGCCCCACGATCGAAGAAAACCTGGCCCTGGTTGTCCCGTAGAGCGGATGTGACCGCAAGCACCCCCGTCTTCCGGCTCAGGTCGAGCAGCTGGAACACGTCGTGGATTCCGAGCTCGCGCAGCGGTCCCTCAATGGGCATGGACCGCCTCCTCTACCAACTCGAATATCTTGCCCAGCTGCGCGGCGCTGCGTGCGTCGGCCCTCGCCCGATCGGCAAAATTGCTCGTAGGCGCTACCTCGATGACCTTCCGCCACCGGGACACAGCCTTCCGGAAATCCTTGCGGCGCGCGTGAACCACCCCGTCGTGGTAGAGTGCGGCTGCATTTCGCGGATCGAAGCGCAGCAGGCGCTCGAATGCGACACCTGCGTCTTCGACGCGCTGAAGTTCCAGCAACTGCTCACCGAGCTCCAGCAGCGCTTCGAGATTGTACGGGTCCCGCCCCAGCAGCTCGATGAGCGGATCGAGCGCGCTTCGTCCGCGCTTGAAACGCCGGCGCAGGCGGGATAACTCGATCGCCGCATCGACATACGTCGGGACAGCTTCGAGTGCGCTCAGCAGCTGCGCTTCGGCTCCATCCCCATCGCCCGCGCTGGAAAGCAGCCGGGCCAACTCATAGCGAGCAAGCGCGAAATCACCATCGAGACGAACCGCGTCGCGATAGGCGCTAAGCGCACCGTTCGTGTCGCTGGCCTCCAAAGCCAGGTCACCCAGCTGTTTGAGAACATCGGCGCGAGCCGGCGCGCTCGAGCGTGCACGCTGCAGCAGCTCGCGCGCCTGCCCATGATCGCCACAATCCATTCGGACACGGGCGACGAGCAGCAACGTCTCGACATTCTCGCCGTCGCTCACCAGCAATTCCTCGGCACCTTGGCGCGCCTCGGCGGCGCGGCCGATCATCACCAGCGATCGCACAAACCCGAAGAGCGCATCGCGTCCGCCCCCGTTGCGAGCCTCGGCATATCGCTCCAGCGCTTCGCCATAGAGGCCCCGCGCCGAAAAGGTCTCGCCTAGCAGTGTCAGGCCATGGGCACGGTCCGCCCCGCGTGCCATTGCACGGCTTACTTCGGCGGCCGCGCTATCGAACAGGCCCTTGGACAGGTAGTCCGCGGCCAGCTGATAGGGGCCGACACCCGGGGGCGGTTCGACGGGAACCTCGTCAGGCTCGCTCGACAGGTCGCTGAACACGGCGGCGAGCACGCCCGGATCGAAATCGAACGCCTCGACGACTTCGGGGGAGCGCTGATCGCCGGCGAGGTCGGGTACCACGGCGATCTCCGCATCCTCGTACTGGACATCGATGGCGAGCTCGAACCGTTGCGCCACGTAGAATGAATCCAGCTCCAGCGCGCGCTTGGTCTCGCGCAGTGCCCCCTGGTAGTCCCCGAGATTGGACAGGGTGAAGCTCAGGTTGTAATGCGCTTCCGCATACTCGGGCCGCGCATCGATGGCGCGACCAAACGCGTTGCGGGCTTCTTCGAACCTGCGAAGCTCGGCGTAGATGACACCCATCCCGTTCCAAGCCACCGGTTGGTCGGGGTGCGTTTCGAGAACGCGGCGATACGCCTCCAGGCCGAGCGGCAGTCGGCCGGTGCGGAAGAGGAGGAGTGCCAGGTTGAGCCACGCTTTGGTGAATCCCGGCCTGGCATCGAGCGCCGCACGAAACGCGTCCAGTGCCTCGTCAGGCACGCCTGCGTGAGAAAGCGCTACACCCAGATTGTTGTGAGCGAGCGCATATACGCCGTCTATCTGGAGCGCGCGAGCGTAGCTCTCTCCCGCCTCCCGGAAAAGGCCTTCCTGATGGAGGGCTACACCACGCTCGTTCCAGATTTTCGGGCTTTCCGTCTCGAGCGATAGCACCTCGTCGTACAGTTCGAGCGCGGCGCGAGATTCGCCCGTGAGCAGGTGCACCTCGGCCATCGCCTGCAACATGAGGAGGCGCTCCTCGCCGCGCTCCAGGCCCGCGCGGTATTCGCGCAGCGCCTCGGCGTAATAGCCCTTCTGCCGGAAGGCGAGCCCTAGATTGTAATGCGCCAGCTGTCCACCGAGAGCCACCTCGAGCGCCTGTGCCCGCCGTTGCTCCCGGCCGGGAGCCAGCTCGCTGAAGCGAGCCGCGTTATAGCCGTCCAGAGAGAGGTTGGTCTGCGCGCGATTCAGGGCAGGATTCAGCTCGATGGCGCGTGCGCGGGCCAACCTGGCTTCCTCGTGCAGACCCATGTCGCCCAGAACGAACCCCAACAGGAAATGGGCGTCGGCATAGTCAGGAGAAAGATCGATCGCGCGCGCCAGCGCTTCGCGCGCGTCATCGTTGAGACCCCGATTGTAGAGCACCTCGCCGATGTAGAACTGTATCAGCGAGCTGCGGGGGTCCAGGGAGAGCGCTCGCTCCAACCAGCGTTGGGCACAAACCAGGTCACCGGCCGCCTTTTCCGCCAGGCCGAGCTGCAGCATGGCACCGAGATCCTGCGGATGGTGCTCGAGAATGGTCGTGAACTCGGCAATCGCCTCACGCGTGTCCCCTACCGCTGCATGCGCGCGGGCAAGGTCCCATCGCGCGTCACGATCGTCAGCGTGTGCGCGCAAGCGTTCGCGCAACTCGGTAAGGCGCCGGGCATACACGCCGGTCTGGAAGTAGGCGATCTCCAGATTCCGCTGCGCGACCTGCATCTTCGGATCCAGCTCGAGCGCGCGCGTGAACGCCGCGACCGACTCTTCGTGGAGCCCCTTATTGAAGTAAAGGACGCCCAGATTGCTGTGGGCGCCCGCGTCGGATGGATCGATTCGCCGGGCAAAGCTCCGGAGAATCGCGCGATCACGCTCCGAGGGGGGAGGCGAAGACAAGGCGCTTATCGTCAGGCGACACGAACAGCGCGGAGAATCGCCTGCAGCGCCGCGTAGTCGGGAATGAGAACGAAAAAGCCCCGCAGCAACTCATCCTGGTCGCTGAGCATGAACTGCGTCTCGACCGAGAATACGTGATCCCGGTCCGCGCTGAACTGTAGATAGGCGGTGGTGAGGATCGCCGCCGACATGTCGACCACCAGGCTCGGTGGCGACGGAAGAAGCATCAGCCCCATGAACTCGCTCAGCGCGTTCATGTATGCGCCTGCCAGTATGTTGCCCGCTTCCTTCATTGCCGACTGCTCGAGCACGCCGAACTCGGCGCACGAGCCCGTCGGCCGCCGCAGCATCAGCTCGGCCAGCCGCAGGGCCGTCGGCTGCGGAAAGACGAGCAGCGTGCGGCCGGTCAGATCGCCGAGCATGTGCATCATCACGGCGGCGATGGGCTCTTCGTCCTCCGTGATCTGCGCCGGCATGTCCTCGAGCCGCGCGATGTTGATCGTCGGCACGGTGATCATGATC
>JBGTNB010000268.1:0-3076 GCA_041743285.1 Gemmatimonadaceae bacterium | reverse complement strand
CGTAAGGCGGCGGCACTCGAGCATCAGCTGCGCGGTCGAGCCACCCGGCATGCCCTCCAGTGCATCAGCCGTGATCAAGCCGCCTAGCGATGCATCGAGCGAGTGCACTTCGAGGTCCGGCGACATCTCACCGAGCAGCCCGCCGCGCCGCCGCAGGAGAATCGGTACCGGGGTGATACGCCGTGCGTGGTTGGCGAGGTTGAGAAACGTGCGCTCAGCACCACCGATCACCAGGTTGCGCGCCAGCAGCGCGACGTTAGGAACAGCCGTGACGGGTGCCGATGCACCCGGCTCGCGCATGATCGCCGTCATGACGCCTCCAGCCAGAAACCGGTCGAGCACAACCGCCAGAGACGGAGCGGGTCGCCATGTGCCATGGCAGTGTAATCGAACGTCTCGGCGCTGTCGTATCCCGCGTCAATGGCGCGACAGGCAGCGGGTCGCAGCGTCGTCTCGTGCCCTGTAAAGAATCTCCTGAATGGGAAGGGGAAACCCATCTTGTCCTTCCGCCACACCACAGAATCGGGAAGGATGCCGCGCATGGCCTCACGTAACACGTACTTCGTCCAGCCACCCCGGTACAAATGCGCCACCGGGATGCGCGCGCCGAACTCCACCAGCTCCCAATCGAGAAAGGGAAAGCGATGCTCCAGCGGGATGGACATCGTCAGGTGATCGCCGTTACGGAGGTAGTACGGAAGGTGAGCGACTTCGAAGTGAAAGCGAACGCGCTCGTCGAACGACGCATCGCGGTATGCCTGGCGCAGCGCCGGCTCGGCGGACCGATTGTCTCGTTCAGTCGCGCGTGATACGACCCGGCTCGCCGATCGAGCGCCGCGCTTGGCCGCCCCGATTGCCTCACGGACGGAGTGGCGAAGCCTGGCTTTGGATCCGGCGTTATGCGCGACCGCGTGGCGCACTACCTGCCACCTGGCGCCATCCATCCATAGCGCCTTGCGAGCAGCATCCCAAAAATCGTGCTCGTAACCGGCGAGAAGCTCATCCCCGCCGGAGCCGGAAATAACCACCGCCTCGCCGTTCGCCTTCATCGCTCGCCGCATGGTGTAAGACGTATACACGTTGGGCGAATGGTACGGCTCCTCCATGATGCGGGCGAAACGCTCAGCCTCACTCCCAAAGGGACCTTCGCTGGCCGTGAGTACCGTGTTCTCGATTCCGAAGTGCCTGACCACGGCGCTCGCCCACGGAAGCTCGTCGCGTTCGGGAACGTGAATGGTGTATGTACGGGGGCGGTGTCCCAGTTCGGCCGCTGCTGCCACAACGCTCGAGCTGTCGAGCCCTCCACTCAGCTCGACAGCGACGCGTACATCGGAGCGCAAGCGAAGTTCCACGGCGCGAACCAATCGTTCGTGTATCCCCTGCGCCGCCTCCGCAAGCGAAATTTCATCCCGTCGCATGCGTTGACGCGGCAATTTCCAGTACCGGTTTATCGAGGCTCCGCCCAGCCGGGCGTCGCCGCGAGCGAGCGTGACGGTTGTCGCCGCGGGAAAGCATTTGACCGCATTGTAGAACGTGTCCGCACCGTGATCCTTAATGCCTGACTCGATGAACAAGCGGACTACTTCATCAGCTACCGAGCAGTCGATCGGATCCACGGCGAGGAGCGGCCTGATACGCGACGCGAAAAAGAAGCCCTTCTCGGTCTCACGGTAGTACAGCGGCGCCACGCCCAAACGATCACGCGAAATGACGACCGATCGATCGCGGGCGTCATAGAGGACCACCGACCAGAACCCGTTCAGTCGGCGCCAGAGGTCCGCGCCCCAAATGCGATACCCTTCCACCAATACCTCGGTGTCGCTGACGGTTCGGCAGCGAACACCCTCTGCCGCAAGTGCGGCGCGCAGCTCTATATGGTTGTATATCTCGCCATTCAGAACGGCGATGATGGAGCCGTCGAGGCTCGAGAACGGCTGGTGCGCAGCTTCGCTCAGGTCGATTACCGCGTATCGCGCGTGTACGAGGGCGACATCGTGCGTCATGTCCGACATTTCGGAGACGCGAACGTCGCGCTGGCGGGCCGAAGCAACCGATCTCGAGGTTGCGGCGAGCTGTTTTGCGCCCGTCCCGCGGTATACGATGAGCGCTCCCTCGTCATCGGGCCCCCGCTCGCGTACGCCATCGAGGAGTGACCCAAGCAGCCCCGTGCCTGTCGTGGGTCTGGCGAGCACGTAGCCCGCTATTCCACACATGAAATACCCCGATGGCGAGAATTGTAACCGTCTACAACACCGAGCGGGACGCGATTAGCACTCCGCGCGACATGGCACACATCCGCTGGCTCAAGATCTCCGAGGCGCTCGCCCGCGGCGGTCATCAGGTGGACATGGCCAGTGCGGAGCTGGGCCTGCGCATCACAGGGCGACCGGTAGAGATGGCGCCGAATCTGAGGCGGGTAGCCCTCGCGCGGGTAAACTGGGACAAGTACGATGTGGTCAAGACCTTGTTCCATCAGGGCTTCGAGACGCTCGAGCGGTATGGGGGCGCGCATCATTCGTTTCTGATCGCCAAGCTCGGGTCGGTTGTCGGACCGACCGAAATGGCAGGTATATACTTCTATGGAGAGCAGCGAGCACGGATGTTCGAGGTGCAGCGCGCTATCCACGAAAGGGCCCGGTACGTTACAGTATTGTCCGAGCCGGCCAAGGCGCTCTGGCAACAGACGATTGGAATGCACGCTGGATTCCTTCTGGTGCCAGGGGCGGCAGATGCGGAGCTTCCTTTACCGGGGAGTGATCCGTATCCGGCGGGGCCGCCGATCCGCTGCGTTTTCTCGGGCAATCTGTATGATGTGCAGCCCGAGGCGACCCAGGTGCTGTCGGAAAAGCTCAACGCGCTCGGCGCCCTGCTGGCGCCGCGCGGGCGCGTATACGTTTTTGGGCCCGGGGACCGGTCCAGGCTGGACCGCCGGTTCGTCACCCATTTGGGTGCCGTGCCGTATCGTACTTCGTGGGACCACATGCATTTCGCGACGGTCGGGGTAGTCGTGTCGGCAGGCACGTTCATGCATAACAACGAGAGCACCAAGATCTACCATTATCTTCGTGCCGGACTG
>JBGTNB010000267.1:0-3998 GCA_041743285.1 Gemmatimonadaceae bacterium | reverse complement strand
CGGCGGCCGGGGCGCCGTGCGCGAGTTCGCCGAGCGGTTGCTCGGAGCTCGTGGTGAGTGGAACGCGCTCGCCGAACGTTATGTCGCGGAGCGGAGCGCGGTCGAGGGTGAGGTGGGAGCATGACGAGCGCGCTTCTGGCGCGCGGCCGGCGCGTACTCAAGCTCGAGCAGGAGGCGCTCCAGGAGGTCGAGCGCCGGCTCGACGAGTCGTTCGCCGACGCCGTCGCTACCCTGGCCGCGTGTCGGGGGCGCGTCATCGTATCCGGCGTGGGCAAGTCGGGCATCATTGGGCACAAAATCGCCGCGACTCTCACCTCGACAGGCACACCCGCAACCTTCCTTCATCCGGTCGAGAGTCTTCATGGGGACCTGGGGATCGTCGGGCCTAAAGATGTGGCGATTCTGCTCTCCAAGAGTGGCGAGACCGGTGAGCTCTTCCCGTTGCTCCAGGAGCTCAAGCGTCTAGGAGTGCCGATTATCGCCATCGCCGGCGCTCGCGATTCCACGCTTGCGCGCCAGGCGGATCATGCGCTCGACGCCTGGGTGCGCGAGGAAGCGTGCCCACATGACCTGGCTCCCACTACGAGCACTACCGCGATGCTCGCCCTGGGCGACGCCCTCGCCGTTACGCTGCTCGAGGAAAAGGGGTTCAAGCGCGAGGACTTCGCCCGCCTGCATCCGGGTGGCTCGCTAGGCCGCCGGCTGCTGCGCATTCAGGAAGTGATGGTAACCGAGAGTCTGCCGATGCTTCCTCCGACATCCACAATGCGCGATGCGATAATGCCGATTGCCGAGCGGCGGGGCACGGTCGCCATCGTGGACGATGAGCGACGGCTGCTGGGTGTCGTCACGGCCGGCGATCTCAGCCGGCTGATGGAGAGGGATGAAGGCTTCCAGCGGGTTCCCGTGGTGGACGTCATGGTGCGGACGCCCAAGGTTGCCTACGCCGGTGACCTTGCCAGCGCGGCAGTGTATCAGATGGAACTGCACGGGATAATGGCCATGCCCGTGCTCGACGATGAACAGCGAATGATCGGCATGGTTCATCTGCACGATCTGATGCGCGCGAGGGTCGTATGAACAGGAATTTGGCGGCGGCAGTGATCGTGGCACTCGCAGCTTCCGGCGCATGCACCGAGCGCAATGCGCCTCCGGTGGCATCCGAAGCGAACGCACTCGTCGATTCCGCCGACCAGGTAATGTTCGGCATATACACGATCCTCACCGACCGGGGAGTGCGCCAGGCCGTGCTCCGTGCCGATACCGGCTTTTTCTTCGATGAGGGGACGAGGATCGAACTCCGCGGCGTGCATCTGACCTTTTTCACCCCAGAAGGCGTCGAAAATTCGGTGCTGACCGCGCGTGAGGGCACGTTCAACACGCGGCAGAACCGGACCGAGGCGCGCGGTAACGTGGTAGTCATCAGCGAGCAACAGAACCGACGCCTGACGACGGAGCAGCTCCGGTACGACCAGAACGCCAACCTCATTTCGAGCGACAGCGCCTTCGTCCTGACCGAGCCGGCCCGGCGCCTGGCGGGGGTTGGGTTCACATCCGACCCGGAGATGCTCAACGTGCGCGTGGCGCAGGTAAGGGGCGGCTCCGGCGAGATCGTCATACCGGAGGGCCGGTGATTCGGCGTGCGCTCGCCATTGCCATGCTGCTGTTGGCACCGGACGCGGCCGCCGCACAGGCGCGAGGGGCGCCGGGCGGGCCGTGCGCGTTCCGGTTCTTTCCGCGTTACGCGACTGCTCCGCGATTGAACGTGACGACGTTGCCTTCGGGCGCGCGCCACATCTTTCTCGGAGGCGGGGTCCGAGCCGTTTGCGATGCACAGAACATCACCGTCGTCGCCGACAGCCTCGAGTCGTATGAGGACTCGCGGGTGACGAATCTGATCGGCAAGGTTCACTACACCGAGCCGCGCCTCACGCTCGATGCACGCCGGCTGACTTACTGGGAGAACGAGGAGCGGCTACGCGCTGAAGTCGACGTCGACGCGACTCTCCCATCGGGAACGAACCTGAAGGGTCCGATCGTCGAGTACTTTCGTGCTGCTCGTGCCATCCGGCCGCACTCCCGAATGGTCGCGCCGCAGCGGCCGACGATACGCATCGTGGAGCGGGATGCGACCGGCCAGGCCTCGGAGCCCATAATCGTCGTCGCCAATCGCGTCGTTATGGAGGCCGACAGCCTCGTATACGCATCCGGCCGAGTCGTTCTCACACGCCCGGACATGGTGGCGCGCGGGGACTCTGCTTTCGTGGACAATGGGAGCGAGTTCGCCCGTCTCATGCGCCAGCCCGTGGTGGATGGGAAGGGAGAACGGCCGTTCACGCTCACTGGACGCATCATCGATGTGTATGCCCGCGACCGGAAGCTCGAGCGCGCCATCTCGATGGGTGAAGCGACGGCGTTGAGTGACAGCACGACCATAACGGCCGACACTCTGGACTTCCGCCTGACGAATGCGCAGCTCGAACGAGCGTTCGCGTGGGGCCCGACGCGCGCGCGCGTGGTTTCCGCCACGTACGACGTGCTCGCCGACTCGCTGGATGTTCGGATGCCGGATCAGCGTGTGCAGCGCGTATACGCCGTCGGGAAAGCTTTTATTGAGAGCGATCCGGACGTTACACGCTTCCGTTCGGATGAGCGCGACTGGCTTCGTGGCGATACGATCATCGCCGAGTTCGATACTTCCCAGGTGGCACAGGACGATTCCGCCGGACTGGCGATCGAGCGACTCGACGCGGTCGGCAACGCGCGCTCGTTCTTCCAGCTCGTTCCGCGCGATACGACGATGGGGCGTCCGGCGATCAACTACGTGACGGGACGAACGATCACGGTTGATTTCGAGGATCGGGAGGTGCAGCGCGTCTCCGTGGTTGATCAGGCGTCAGGCGTGTATCTCGAGCCTGGCGAGCGAGCCGCAACCGCGCCCCCTGCTCAGCCTCGAGCGAGTCCGTTGCCCGCGTCCCGTCCACCCGGAGGCACACCTTGAGCGAAGCCGGTGATCTTCCGCTCGGGCTGAGCCAGCTGATCGATCGCCTGGCGCAAGGGGACCGCTCAACCGCTCTCGGCCTCGAGGCGCTGGTTTTGGCGGCGCGCCCCGATGGGCGTGCTGTCTTTAACGAAGTGGCCATCCGGTACCGCGACGACTACCTGGAACTGATGCGCGGCGAGGGCCGCGATGTGGAGCGTGAAGCGGGGCGGCTCGGCCTGGATGAGGTCCGCGCCCACTTGGCCACATCGGTCATGCCGCGCCTCGCCGCCGATGGGGTCATCATATTGCCGCCACAAGGTATCGCTGCACCGGATGCGACGATCACCATCACGGAGCGCTACTGGGCGGAGATGGCGCAGTATCGAAGCGAGCTTGCCGAAGTACTCCGGCAGACCAGCGAGCACCCGGTGGCTGTTCGGGCGCCAGCCACGCCACGGCCGGCGGGGCGGCAGAGCGTCCTCACGGCAGAAGGTCTCGTCAAGACATACCGTCGCCGCCGGGTGGTCAACGATGTCGCACTGCGCCTTCAGCAGGGAGAGATCGTCGGCTTGCTCGGACCTAACGGGGCAGGGAAGACGACGACCTTCTACATGATCGTGGGGTTGATCCAGCCCCAGGCTGGTAAGATCTGTCTCGACGGAAACGAGATCACCGACGTACCGATGTACCAGCGGGCCCGGAAAGGTATCGGTTACCTATCCCAGGAGCCGTCGATCTTCAGGAAGTTGACCGTCGAGCAGAACATCCTCGCCATTCTCGAGACGATGGACCTTTCGCGGGAGCAGCGCCGCCAGCGCCTCGAAAAACTGCTTGATGAGCTGAGCATCAAGCACCTCCGTAGCAGCCGCGCGTTTGCCCTGTCCGGGGGCGAGCGACGCCGGCTGGAGATCACGCGCGCACTCGTCACACAACCCAAGTTCATGATGCTCGATGAGCCGTTCGCCGGCGTGGATCCCATCGCCGTTCACGACATTCAGTCGATCGTCGCCGGTCT
>JBGTNB010000266.1:0-4279 GCA_041743285.1 Gemmatimonadaceae bacterium | reverse complement strand
TGGCCGGTGCGGAAGCGGGGCTGCAAGCGGCGCGCGCACGTGCCGGCGTCAGGAGTGGGAAGTCCGGCGCTGCCGAAAGCGCTACCGCATTGGTGATCAACGCGCCGCGCAGCGGTGTGATGCAGGCCGTGCACGTCGCGCCGGGACAACGGGTCGCGGCGGCGGCGCCACTGTTCGAAGTCGTGAGGCTCGATCAGGTTTGGATTCGCGTGCCAGTGTATGTTGGTGACCTGCCGGAGGTGGTGCGCGGGGAGCCGGCACGGATCAGCGGAATCGGCGAAGGAGGGGGATTAGCGGGGCGAGCCGCGCGGCCGGTCGCCGCACCACCGTCAGCCGACCCTAACGCTGCATCGGCCGATCTCTACTTCGAACTGTCCAACGAAGCCCGACTGCTGCGCCCGGGCGAACGGGTGGGGGCGACGCTCACCTTGCGCGGGGACGAGGGGGAGCAGCTCACCGTTCCCTGGTCCGCGGTGCTGCACGATGCGTTCGGCGGCACCTGGGTGTACACGCGAAGTGCCCCGCACGTCTACACGCGGCAGCGCGTCGAGGTGCAGAACGTGGCCGGCGAATTGGCCGTGCTCGCGCGCGGACCGGCGCCCGGTACGCAGGTTGTGACGGTCGGCGCCGTGGAGCTGTTCGGCACCGAGTTCGGCACCGGCAAGTAGGAGGGCGCGATGCGATGGTTGATCGCCACCGCGCTTCGGCTGCGCGTCATGGTCGTCGCGCTAGCCGTGTTGATGATGATCGTCGGCGCGCGCCTGCTGCCGAACACGCCGATGGACGTGTTCCCCGAGTTCGCGCCTCCGCTGGTCGAAGTGCAGACGGAAGCGCCGGGACTCTCGACCGACGAGGTCGAAAGCCTTGTGACGGTACCGCTGGAAAACGCGCTCGCCGGCACATCCTGGATGACGACCCTGCGCTCCAAGTCCGTGCTCGGCCTATCGAGCGTCGTTGTGTTTTTCGAACGCGGCACCGACATCATGCGCGCGCGGCAGCTCGTGCAGGAGCGGGTTTCGCGCGTGCAGCCGCAGCTTCCGAGCGTGGCCAGGGCGCCCGTGCTGCTGTCGCCGTTGTCGTCGACGAGCCGCGTAATGAAGATCGGCTTATCGTCTCCGACGCTGACGCAGACGGAGCTGACCACGTTGGCAAAGTGGACGATACGCCCGCGGTTGATGGCCGTCCCCGGCGTGGCAAACGTCGCGATCTGGGGACAGCGCGACCGGCAGCTTCAAGTCCTGGTGGATCCCGACAGGCTGCGAGCGCATAACGTCACGTTGGCGCAGGTGGAGCTGGCGGCGACGGAAGCGGCGGCGATCGGCGCCGGCGGGTTCGTCGATACGCCCAATCAGCGGCTCGCTGTGACACACCGCGCCACACTGTTCACCCCCGAGGATCTGGCCCGCACGCCAGTCGCCATCCGCAGCGGCGCGACGCTCACGCTAGGGGATGTCGCGAACGTCGTCGAGGGAAACCCGCCGATGATCGGCGACGCCATCATCAACGATGGCCACGGATTGCTACTCATCGTCGAGAAGCAGCCGTGGGGAAACACGCTGCAGGTGACGCACGAGGTCGAGACGGCGCTTGACGCACTGCGGCCCGCCCTCTCCGGCGTGGAGATCGATCCGTCGATCTTTCGGCCGGCAACGTTCATCGAGATGTCGCTGCACAACCTGAACCGCGCGCTCCTCATCGGCGCGGTGCTGGTGATCCTCGTCCTCGCCGTCTTCCTGCACGATTGGCGAACAGCGGTCATCTCGCTCACCGCGATCCCGCTGTCGCTCGTCGCCGCCGCGCTCATTCTGCACTACCGTGGCGGGGTGATCGACACGATGGTTCTCGCCGGACTCGTCATCGCGCTCGGTGAGGTGGTGGACGATGCAATCATCGACGTCGAGAATATCGTCAGGCGGTTGCGGCTCAACTCCGCTGCCGGATCACCGCGATCGGCATTCCGCGTGGTGCTCGACGCTTCGCTCGAGGTGCGGAGCTCAGTGGTATACGCCACGCTCATCGTCACCCTCGTGTTCGTCCCCGTTTTCTTCATGGGTGGCCTGTCGGGAACGTTTTTCAAGCCGCTGGCACTTTCGTATGTTTTGGCGATACTCGCCTCGCTCGCCGTGGCGCTCATCGTGACGCCGGCGCTGTCGCTGCTCCTACTGCCCAATGCGGTGACGCGGACGACCGACTCGCCTTTCGTCCGCTGGCTCAAAGAACGGTATGCGCGCGTGCTTCCGTGGGTGGTGGACCGGCCGCGATTTGCACTCGGAACGATCGGCGTCGCACTCGCCGCCACCGTGGTGGTGCTCCCCCTCCTCGGCGAAGAACTGCTCCCCTCTTTCAAGGAGTACGACTTCCTGATGCACTGGGTCGAGAAGCCCGGCAGTTCGCTCGAAGCAATGAATCGGATTACGCTCGCCGCGAGCAAGGAGCTGCGCGCCATTCCCGGGGTGCGCAACTTCGGCGCACACATTGGCCGCGCCGAGGTGGCAGACGAGGTGGTAGGACCGAACTTCACTGAGCTGTGGATCAGCCTCGATCCCAACGTAGACTACGATGCGACAGTGGCGCAGGTCCAGGAGGTGGTCGACGGATATCCAGGCCTCTACCGCGACTTGCTGACGTATCTCCGAGAGCGGATCAAGGAGGTGCTGACCGGCGCCAGTGCCACGCTCGTTGTGCGCACCTTTGGCCCCGATCTCGACGTGTTGCAGAGCGAGGCGCAGGAGATCAGGCGCGCGATGGAGAGTATCGAGGGCATCGCCGACCTGAAGGTACAGACGCTGACGATGGTGCCGCGAATCGAAGTGCGCGTTAGCCCGAGTGCCGCCGAACGTTTTGGACTCACGTCAGGAGCGATCCGGCGGCAGGTGGAGACGCTGGTAAAGGGGCGGGTGGTGGGCGAGTTCTACGAAGAGCAGAAGATCTTCGAGGTGGCGGTGTGGGGAGCTCCGCACGTGCGGAGCGACCTTCCGGCATTGCGGCGATTGATGCTCGATGCTCCGGGCGGAGGCCACGTGCCGTTAGGCGATGTGGCCGATGTGCTCATTTCTCCGGTCCCTAACGAAATTACCCGCGAAGGCGCCTCACGCCGAATCGATGTGACAGCCAACGTGCGCGGGCGCGACCTGGGCGGGGTGGCCAGGGATGTCGAAACAGCGCTGGCCGGCCTCACGTTTCCACGCGGCTATCATCCCGAACTCCTGGGCGAGTACCAGGAGCGGCAGGAGAGTACGCGCCGGCTGTGGGGAATGGCGGTGCTGTCGATGGTCGCGATCTTTCTCATTCTTCACGCAGATTTCCAGTCGTTCCGCACAGCAACGCTGGTATTCTTCACTCTGCCATTCGCCCTGATCGGTGGTGTCGCCGCGGCGCTTCTCACCGGCGGCGTCCTCTCGCTCGGATCGCTTGTCGGTTTCGTTACCGTGCTGGGAATTGCCGCGCGCAATGGGATCATGATGATCAGTCATTTTCGGCACCTCGAGGTGGAAGAAGGCGTGCGGTTCGGCCGCACACTCGTCATGCGGGGCGCGGAAGAACGCCTCGCGCCGATCCTGATGACCGCACTGACGACGGGACTCGCGCTGCTGCCGATCGTGCTTGGCGGAAGCCGGCCCGGTCACGAGATCGAACATCCGATGGCGGTGGTGATCGTCGGCGGACTGGTGACGAGCACGCTACTCAACCTGGGATTGGTACCCGCGTTATACCTACGATATGCGCGTTCGGCGACGCATCGTATGGGCATTCGCGAAGTGAAAGCCACAGAAGCGGTGCGGTCGGGGAGCGAATCGGATATTCCGGTTCGCGGCTGATTCCGCACAAACGTCCCCGATTCGAACGCCAAATGCGCGCCTCTCCTCTCGATCTCACACCTGACCAATTCAGGGCACTCGGACACGATCTCGTCGACCAGATGGCCGATCTTCTGCGCGAGATTCCGGCCGGACCTGTAACGCAGGGCGCCAAGCTGAGTGATGTTCGCGAGGCGCTCCAGAGCCGCGGAGTCCCTCGCGAAGGGAGCGATCCCGGGACCCTGCTCAACGAGACAGTGTCCTTGTTGCGTGGCCATTCGCTGTACAACGGGCACCCTCGCTTCTTCGGCTTCATCACATCGTCCGCGGCGCCGATAGGTGCGCTTGCTGAGCTGATCGCGGCAACGATCAATCAGAACGTTGGCGGTTATTCACTTTCGCCGATGGCGACGGAGATGGAGGCGCAGACGGTCCGCTGGATCGCCGAGCTGGTAGGGATGCCCGCGGGGACCAGCGGCGTG
>JBGTNB010000265.1:0-1752 GCA_041743285.1 Gemmatimonadaceae bacterium | reverse complement strand
GCGAGCCGAAATGCGCCGTACCATCGTAGGTCGGCAGCGCGCGAAGGATCACGCGGACCTGTTCGAGTCGTCTGCGATCCGCCGACAGGGCTCCCCGCGCGACGCTGGTGCTCGACATCTCGCCGCGCGTCGACGCCTCCGGCGCGTCGGGCCTGCTCTCGATCGAGTTTCATCCCGACTTCGCGCGCACGCCGGAGCTGTTCGCGTCGTACACGCGGATCGGCGGCACCGTGATGACGGCGCGCGTGGGCAAGTTCAACTCCCTCGACGCGGGCCGCACGTTCGAGTCTGCCGAGGTCGTGCTGCTCGAGGTCGACATGGCGAGCGACATGCACGTCAACACCGACCTCGCGTTCGGTCCCGACGGAATGCTCTTCGTAACGTTGGGCGAGCGCTCGGACGCTCCGATGCGGCCCCAGGTACAGCGGCTCGACAGCCACATGGGCAAGATCCTGCGCATCAATCCCGATGGCTCGGTCCCCAAGGACAACCCCTTCGTCGGGCAGTCTGGCGCGCTGCCGGAGATCTGGACGCTGGGCCATCGGAACATTCAGTCCGCCGCGTTCGATGCACAGGGGCGGCTCTGGGAGGTGGAGCATGGTGCGAACGGAGGCGACGAGCTGAACCTGGTCGAGAAGGGGAAGAACTACGGCTGGCCGGTCGTGGCGTACGGCGAGGAATATTCCGGGTTGCCCATCCCTAATGCGGTAACCGCGCGTGAGGGCTTCGAACAGCCCGTGTATTACTGGGATCCGGTGATTGCTCCCTCCGGCATGCAGTTCTATACCGGAGACGCGTTCCCGGCCTGGAAAGGCAGTCTGTTCATCGGCGGTATGCGAGCCCAGAGCCTCGTGCGCCTGACCCTCGAGAACGACAGGGTGACGGGTGAGGAGCACCTCCTCACCGACCGGGATAAGCGCGTACGCGACGTCCGGCAGGGTCCCGATGGGGTGCTGTACGCCGTTACGGACGAGAGGAACGGCGAGCTGTGGAAAATCGCGCCGCGTTGAAGCGGCGGGGCGCGGCGGCACTCCTGATCCTCGTGGTGTCCGCCTGTGCGCCCCGGACCGTGGGCCCTCCCCCGGCGGAGGGCTCGCGCGCCGAGTCGTCCGTTGCACCCGGAAATGCCATAACGCTCTACCGGAGCCCGTGCTACGAAGGGTGTGCGGTGTATTCGGTGGCGGTGACTTCGGACGGATCGATAAGCTACGACGGCAGAGCTCAGGTACGCCGGCGCGGAACGGCCACAGGCCGGATACCCAAAGCGCGAGTGGACGCGCTGCTGGGAGAGCTGGAAGCGGCAGGGTACTTCGCCTTTGCCAGCCGCTACCGGCCCAGTGAGCCGGTCTGTGGCCGCTACGTCCCCGATGCCCCGTCGGTGATAACCTCGGTGACGCTTGGCGCCCGGGCCAAGCGAATCGAGCACGACCATGGGTGCGGGGATGCGCCGATGGCGCTGAGGGTTCTCGAGAGCAGGATCGATGAGGTGTTAGGCACAGAGAGGTGGACCGGGCGCCCCTAGCGCTCGGTCCATGGACACCCACGCTGGACAACACGTCGTAGCGGCTACGCCAAGGTTCGAACAGACTTTTCCCGTCCCACTGGCGGGTCTTTGCCGCGGCAACCGGTGCAGCCGGCATCTTCTCGAGGGCGATGCCCGCGGCGACGCGCTTGGCGGCACCACGTGCGAAGGGAAGAACGCAACCTGCTCGGTGTCGGCGAAGAAGTTGTTGGGCCAGCGGCGCCGGAGAT
>JBGTNB010000264.1:0-3686 GCA_041743285.1 Gemmatimonadaceae bacterium | reverse complement strand
TATGCGGCTGCGAAACCGTGTGGTCGTCTCTCCGATGGACATGTACTCCGCTCAGGACGGAACGCCCAACGACTTCCATATCGTTCACCTGGGGGCGCGAGCGTTAGGCGGCGCCGGACTCGTAATGACCGAGATGACGTGCGTGTCCGCCGAAGGGAGGATTTCGCTGGGTTGTACCGGGTTGTACGAGCCAGAACACGCGGAGGCTTGGAAGCGCGTTACCGAGTTCGTTCACCGCTGGACCCCGGCGAAAATCTGTCTGCAGCTTGGCCACTCAGGGCGAAAGGGTGCGACGAAGCTCATGTGGGAGGGAATGGACGAGCCGCTGGATGCTGGCGGCTGGGAAGTGATTGGTCCATCCGAGGAGCCATGGTCTGCCAACTCGCCCCGACCGCGCGCGATGACCCGTGCAGCGATGGATTCGGTGCTGGAGGAATTCGTCCGCGCGACGAATATGGCGATCGACTGCGGGTTCGACATGCTGGAGCTGCACTGCGCTCACGGATATTTGTTATCGAGCTTTCTCACGCCCCTCAGCAACCGGCGAACGGACGAGTACGGAGGAGCGCTCGTCAATCGGCTGCGCTATCCGGTGGAAGTATTTCACGCGATGCGAACGCGGTGGCCGGCAGAGCGTCCGATGTCGGTTCGCATCTCGGCCACGGATTGGGTAGAGGGCGGCGTGGACGGTGCCGAAGCGGTAGAGATCGCGCGCGCATTCTTTGACGCGGGCGCGGACATCATCCACGTTTCTGCAGGTCAAACTTCGCCGCAGGCACGTCCGATATACGGGCGCATGTTTCAGACGCCGCTGAGCGACCGGATCCGTAACGAGGGGGGCATACCGACGATTGCCGTTGGCAACGTGACTGAGGCCGACCAGGTCAACGCAATCATAGCCGCCGGCCGGGCTGACCTCGTAGCGCTCGGCCGCCCCCACCTGTACGACCCGAACTGGACGCTCCGCGCCGCCGCCACACTCGGCTATGCCGAAGCGGAGTGGCCGAATCAGTACCGTTCCGGCCGGGATCAGCTGGTGCGGGGAATAGAGAGGGGAAGGAACTGACAGATAGCTCAATCGTGACGACCTGACTTCCTTTCTCCCCGACCCCCGACCCCCCGACCCCCGACCCCCGATGCCGTACCTCACACACAAACACGCGATCGTAACCGGCGGAGGCCGCGGGATCGGGGCGGCCATCGCAACCGAGCTCGCGCGGTTAGGCGCATCGGTCACCATCATGGGACGCGACATCGCCACCCTCGACCGATGCGCAGCGGAGATCGCCACCGAACATCGCGTGCGTGTCCTGCCGGTTGTTTGCGATGTGAGTAACGAGGAGAGTGTGGATGCCGCCTTCGCCAGGTCTACCGACGCGCTGGGCGATGCATACGTGCTGGTGAACAACGCCGGCCAGGCCGGCGCCAAGTCACTCGTCGAAGGGGACCGGCTCATGTGGGACCAAATGCTGGCGGTGAACCTGACCGGCCCGTATCTGTGCGCGCGCGCAGTGCTCCCGGCAATGCTCGTGGCGGGGGCGGGGCGGATCATCAACATTGCCTCGACCGCGGGGCTGCGCGGCTACTCGAAACTCACAGCCTACTGCTCCTCCAAGCACGGTGTAATCGGACTCACGCGCGCACTGGCGCACGAGACGGCGAAGCAGGGTGTTACGGTGAATGCCGTTTGCCCGGGATACACGGAGGACACGTCAATGGTACGCCAGGGCATTGATGCACTGATGGAAAATCTCAACAAGACTGAGGAGGAGGCGACGCAAATGCTGCTGCGCAACTCACCCCGCCGAGCGTTCGTGCGGCCGGCCGAAGTAGCCAATGCCGTAGGGTGGCTCTGCTCGCCGGATGCGACCGCGATTACCGGTCAGGCGATCGCGGTGGCCGGCGGGGAGGTCATGTAATGCCCCAGGTGGCGGATCGCGCAATGCCTGACGATTGCTCGTCCGGCTCCAGCGTGCCTCAGAGGCCGGGAATGGGGAAACGGGAATCGGGAATCGGAAGGGAAGAGCTCGGCATCGATCCGGTCTCTCCAGTTCGGCTCTGGCTTCGTCTGCTTTCGTGCACTGTACTGATCGAACGCCGGCTGGCGGGAGCGCTCAGGATGCGCTTTGGAACGACGCTCGCCCGATTCGACCTGCTGGCGCAACTTGCACAAGCCCGTGACTCGGGCTCCGACGGTCTCACGATGAGCGAGCTATCGCGGCGCCTGATGGTGAGCAACGGCAATGTGACCGGGCTCGTCTCCCGCCTCGAAGGCGAGGGAATGATCTCGAGGCGCACGTCTCAGGAGGATCGACGTGCACAGATCGTCTGCCTGACGCCGGAGGGAGCGAACGCGCTTGCGGCGATGATTCCGGAGCACCACGCCTGGCTTGCGCAGCTGTTCGAAGGCCTTTCCGCCCAGGAAATGGAACAGCTCCATGAGCTCATCGGTTCGATGAAAGGCGCCGTCGAGCGCGCGCCCAAACCCGGAGCGCTGGTATGACTATGCCGACCGGCTCGGCATTGACGCCACGCCATTTCGGTTGGCATGTCGACGACGGAGTGGCCACCATCACGCTCGACAGACCGGAGCGCAAGAATCCACTCACCTTCGAATCCTATGTCGAATTGCGCGCGACGTTCGATGTTCTCGCGCGCGCCCGCGATGTTCGCGTGGTGATTCTCACCGGAGCAGGAGGGAATTTCTGTTCGGGCGGCGACGTCCACGAGATCATCGGTCCGCTGGTCGAGCACCGCGAAGCCCGGCGCATGGACGAGCTGCTGGCATTCACCCGCATGACGGGTGATCTGGTGAGGTCGATGCGGGCCTGTCCCCAGCCAATCATCGCCTCGATCGACGGTGTGTGTGCCGGCGCTGGCGCCATTCTCGCGATGGCCAGCGACCTGCGCATCGGCACGCCGCGCAGCCGCGTGGCCTTCCTCTTCGTGCGTGTGGGCTTGTCAGGCGCGGACATGGGGGCGTGCGCAATGCTGCCGCGCATCATTGGCCATGGCCGCGCCGCGGAGCTGCTGTACACGGGACGGTTCATGGCTGCCGACGAGGCCGAACGCTGGGGTTTCTACAGCCGTGTAGTCGATCCGGAGTCGCTGCAGGAGGCGGCCCTCGCACTGGCGCGAGAGCTGGCGAGCGGACCGACGTTCGCCCATGGGATGACGAAGGCCGCGCTGCATCAGGAATGGGCTATGGGCATCGACGAAGCGCTCGAGGCGGAGGCGCAGACTCAGGCCATCTGCATGCAGACCGGGGACTTCGCGCGTGCCTATCGTGCGTTCATCGCGCGCGAGCGTCCGGCGTTCGAGGGCAACTAGTGTCCGACCAGACTTTTCTCGACTGGCCGTTTCTGGAGGAGCGGCATCGCCGCCTGGCGCGCGAGCTCGATGCGTGGGCGGGCTCGCGGATCGAATCGGTTTGGGAGCGATCGGCCGACCTGGATGGGACCTGCCGTGCAATCGTCAGGCGATTGGCCGAGGGCGGCTGGCTTTCGCTAGTGGCGAGGGAGGAAGAGGACGAACCGGATCGCTATGACGTGCGCGCCCTCTGCGTGGCGCGGGAAACGCTGGCGCGGCATGGCGGCCTGGCCGACTTCGCATTCGCAATGCAGGGCCTGGGGGTGGCCCCGGTAGCGCTTTTTGGCAGCGCCGCACAGCGGGCGCGGGTGCTGCCG
>JBGTNB010000263.1:0-2422 GCA_041743285.1 Gemmatimonadaceae bacterium | reverse complement strand
GACCGAGGGGCGCGCGGCCGCCGCGCCTGGGGGCGTCGCTCGTCCGATCGCAGACTCTACCGCAACCGTTCGGCCGAAAAAGAAGGACTACGGCTCGACGATGGTCATCCGTGAGCTCAACACGGGAAACGAAGTTCGTGTTGATGACGTGCTGGCCGTTGAAGTCGATCGCGATGGGACCTGGCTCGCCTATACGGTCTCATCTCGCGTAGGCGCCAACGACGGCGTTTACCTTCGGCGAATTGCCGGCGGAGAAGCGACGCCGGTGCTGACCGGCGAAGGACACTACAAGGCGCTGGTATTCGACGAGGGTGGTACCAGGCTGGCCTTCGTAACCGATCGCGACGACGCTGCGTCGGATAAGCCGCGGTATGCCCTCTACCACGCAACCGTTGCATCGCCGGCGGCACGGGTCCTCGTAAATCGCGATGCGTTCGGAGACGCGGCGGTTCTTTCTGACCGCGCTGAGCTCGAGTTCAGTGAAGACGGCGCGAGGCTCCAGTTCGGAGTGGCGCCGCCGGCGCTCGACTCGATTCCGGCCGACTCGCTCGCCGACAAGGCGGTGTTCGATCTGTGGCATTACGAGGAACCCCGGTTGCAGCCGCAGCAGCAGGTAGAGGCCGAGCGCGACCGGGGACGGTCGTACGCGGCGGTCGCCGAGATCCGCGGGGCCCGGATTCGCGTTCTTGGCAGCGATTCCTTTCCGCAGATCCGCTTCTCGCGGGACATGAGGACCGGTCTCGCCATAACCTCGCTTCCCTACGCAGTGGAAGCGATGTGGGGGGAAGGGGGCAACGACGTGTACGTGATAGATGTGGCGACCGGTACCCGCAAGCGGATGCTGGAGCGCAGCCGTTTTGGCGCCTCGCTCTCGCCAGGCGCACGTTATGCGCTCTACTTCGGGGAAGACCGCCACTGGCATGCATACGCGATCGCGACCGGCAAGCTGGCAAATCTGACGGAGAAGATCGCCGGCGTGAGGTTCGACCAGGAAACGTGGGATACGCCTAGCGATCCAGCGCCGTGGGGCGTGGCGGGGTGGACGGCCGGCGACCGCTCGGTGCTGCTGTACGATCGCTACGACATCTGGGAGGTAGATCCGGCGGGTGTGAGGCCGGCGCGAGTAGTGACGGATTCGGTCGGAAGGCAGCGGCGGATCACGTTCCGGTACGTGCAGTTGGACACCGCAGCACACTTCATCGATCCGGCGCAGCCACTGATGCTGTCGGCGATGAACGAGGTGACCAAGGCCAGCGGTGCCTGGCAAGACCGCCTGAATGTGACGCAGCAGCCGGAAAGCCTTTACATGGCCGACCGTCGCCTATCCCGACCGGACAAGGCGAAGAATGCGGATGTGCTGTTGTTCACCAGCTCGACGTTCACCGAGTTCCCCGACCTCTACGTGAGCGGGATGAACATGCGCGATGCGCGCAAGTTGAGCGACGCAAATCCTCAACAGGCTGCCTACCGCTGGGGATCGGCGCAGCTGGTTAAGTGGCGGAACATGGATGGCGTGCCGCTGCAGGGTATCCTGTACAAGCCTGACGACTTCGACCCGTCGAAGCAGTATCCGATGGTCGTGTACTTCTACGAGCAGATGTCGGACAACCTGCATGCGCACCAGACGGCGGTGCCGCGCAATACCATCCAGCCAACGCTGTATACGTCGAATGGCTACCTGGCGTTTTTCCCGGACATCGCGTATACCGACGGATATCCGGGTGCCAGTGCACTGAAGGCGATCGTACCGGGAGTTCAGATGCTGCTCGACTCCGGATTCGTGAAGGAGGATGGCATCGGGATCAGCGGCCAGTCGTGGGGCGGTTATCAGGCGGCGTACATCATCACACGAACTAATCTGTTCTCGGCGGCGTTCGCCGGCGCGCCGGTAGCGAACATGACAAGCGCGTACGGCGGCATTCGGTGGGCGTCTGGACTGGCGCGCGCGTTCCAGTACGAGATCGCGCAGAGCCGCATAGGCGGGTCGCTGTGGGACATGCCGATGCGCTACCTGGAAAATTCGCCGCTGTTCCACGCCGACAGGATCGAGACGCCGTTGATGATGATGCATAACGATGCCGATGGCGCGGTACCCTGGTATCAAGGCATCGAGATGTTCGTGGCGATGCGGCGGCTCGGCAAGGAAGCGTATCTCATCAATTACAACGACGACGGCCACAATCCAACGAAGCGCGCCAACCAGCTCGACGTAGCCATGCGGCAGATGCAGTTCTTCGACCACCACCTGCGTGGCTTGCCGGCGCCCGATTGGATGCAGAAGGGCATTCCATTTCTTCAGAAGGGCCGGCAGTTCGCCGCGCCGCAGCCGCCGGTGACGGTGGAGAATGGGGCGGTGACGCCTTAGGGCGGGGCGCGCGGTGCGGGGCGCGGGGTGCGGGAGGCGGGTTGGATTGGGAATCGC
>JBGTNB010000262.1:0-2745 GCA_041743285.1 Gemmatimonadaceae bacterium | reverse complement strand
TCAGCTACGTGCCGCTGCGTGGCGGCGCGTTCTGCTACCTGGCGCTGCTGATGGATCGTAACCGTCCGCTCAACCCCAGGTGCAGTCGGGCGCGGGCGGCGGCAGGTCGAACGGGGCGCAGGGCCTATCGCTGCCCCTTGGCCCGGCGGGCGGCGCGGCGATCGCGGCGCTTCTTGGCCGCGGCGGTGGATTCCGCTTGGCGGTAGGCCAGGATGTGCTGGGGATGAGCCTTGGCCCAGCGGTCGGGCAGTAGCTCGCGGAGGGAGAAGATGCTGGCCCGGTACCTCGGGCTCTCGGCGCCGATCCGCGGCAGCCGGGTGAGCACGTCGGTCAGGTAGGCGTGCACGTCGAGGCGGTGGCGTTTGGCGCTGGCGACCAGGCTGTAGAGGATGGCCGCGGTTTGGCCGCCGCGGTCGCTGCCTAGGAACAGCCAGTTCTTGCGTCCCACGGCTGCCGCGCGAAGTTCTCGCTCGGTCCGGTTGTTGTCGATGGGGATCGCTCCGTCGGCGGTGAAGCGCGTCAGCGCCTCCCAATTCCGCAGCGTGTACTTGATGGCCACGGCCACCGGCGTCTTGGGCCGCACCAGCAGCACTTGCTCGTTGAGCCAGGTCTTCAGCTCGGCCACGATGGGCAGCGACTTCTCTTGGCGCAGCGCCAGCCGCGCTTCGGGCGTGAAGTCACGGGCTTCGTCTTCGACGTCGTACAGCCGCTGGAAGAAGACCAGGCCCTGCCGCGCCAGTTGCGGCGCGCTTTCCAGCGCATCGTGAAACTTGCGCCGGGCGTGGGCATTGCACCCGGCCTCGACAATCTTGCCGCTGGAACCGGCATAGATGCCGTCGTATCCGCCGAAGGCGTCGGCTTGCAGCACGCCCTCGTAGTCCTTCAAGAACTCGGCCGGCCCGTCGCGCTTGCGGCTGGGCGTGTAGTCGTAGACCGTACAGCGCGGGCTGACATAGGCCCAGAAGCGGCCGGTCCGCGTGTGCTCCAGCGTGGGGTCGAGCACCTTGACCGGCGTGTCGTCGGTGCCCAGCACGTCGCTGCGGAGCACAAGCCGCACCAGCAACTGATAGAGGGGCGCGACACACTCCGCGGCACCTCGCAGCCAGTCGCACTGCGTGCTGCGGCGGATCAAGACGCCGTAGCGCGCCAAGATGTCTTCCTGGCGGTACAGCGGCAGATGATCGGCGAACTTGGCCGTGACGACCTGGGCGATCAGGCCGGGAGCGGCCACGCTCTTCTCGATCGGCTGCGGCGGCTTGTCGGCGGTGATCACCTTCTCTTGGCACGCTTTACAGGCATAGATGAAGCGGGCGTGCTCCACGACGTGCAGCGAAGCGGGCGTGAACTCCAGTTGTTCGCTGACTTCTTCGCTGATCTTCACCCGTTGCTGGCCGCAGCACGGGCAGCCTAGCTCGGCCTCGGGCAGCGTGTGTTCCTCGCGACGCCGCGGCAAGAACTGCGGCAACGGCCGGCGGCCATGACCGCGGCGTTTCTGCTTCGGCGCGTCCTCGTCCTCCGTAACTTCGTTGTCCTCCGCCGCGGGCTCGTCCTGAAGCTCGTCGCTCACCTCGAAGAGCTTCTGTTGCCGCGGATCGTCCACGAACCGCTCCCGCCGTGGCTGGAACAGGTACCGCTTCAAGAGCGCCAGCTCGTGGTTCAGCTTGGCAATCGCCGCATCCTGATCGGCCATCTGCTGCTGTTGCAGGGTGATCGTCTGCGCGGCGGCCGTCAGCGAAGCGCCCAGCTGCGCTTCGCGGGCCTGAAGCTGCTGCACGAGTTGCCGCAGCGCGCCGGCGTCATCCGGCAGCGAAGCATCCTGGCCAGGAAGAGTCACGTCCGTGCTCATGCCCTATGAAACGCAGATGAGCGCCGGAAGGTTCGCAAGTCGCGAAGATTTTTTTCGCTCGCGCGCGAGGACTGCCAGAACTTCTCTTCACGCGGTCGCGCGCTGGCCTGTCGCCTGCGCTTCGGGCAACCGATACCGTCGCCGACGCTTGACGCTGGCCAGGTCCACGCCGTCCAAGAGCATCGCCAAGTCGGTGGCCGAGATGGTGAGGCTAAGTTGTCCCTCCGCCGCCTGGGGAAACCTGAATGTCCCGGACTCGAGGCGTTTGTACCAGATCACAAAGCCGTCCCCCGCCCAATACAATAGCTTCACGCGGTCGGCGCGCTTGCTGCGGAACACGAACAGATGGCCGGAGAGCGGATCGGCCTGGAGGATTTCACTGACCAGCGCCGCCAGCGTGTCGAACCCTTTCCGCATATCCACGGGGGCCACTCCGAGAAAGATCTTCACTTGGCCGGGAATGCTCAGCATGGCTGGCCCTCCAGCACGGCCCACACCTCGGCCAGCGTCTGACGGTCCACGCCGGGTGGCACGCGGAGCGTGTGGCCGCCGCGCGTGACGATCTCGATCACTCCCTTGGCCACTGGCTCGGTGGCCAGTTGGAGAGAAACAAATCGCGGCGCCACGTGCGGCTCCGCCGCAGAGGGCGGAGCCTGTGGGATCCCCCGGCTGTCCCGCTGAGCCAACTCGCGTCGCCAGGCATAGAACAGTGACTCCGAAAGAGACCGCCGGGAACAGAACTCGCGGATCGTCAGCCCGCTGCGTCGCTGCTCCGCCATCACCCGCCGCCAGAACCGCTCCTTTACCACATCCCGCCGCCGCACGCGCTTGCCCATGACCGACCTCCCCGACTCGTCGCGTCCAGGAACCAGCCGGAGTTTAGCACGCTACGCAAGATG
>JBGTNB010000261.1:0-19430 GCA_041743285.1 Gemmatimonadaceae bacterium | reverse complement strand
TCGAAAAACTCCCGGCCGGTCGCGACTATCGCCGCCAGGTCATGCCCCGCAAGCTGCCGGCGGAACATCGATTCAGGGACGCTCACCAGCGCGGCGTGCAGCACCGGCCGAAACGCCAGATAGTCGGCAGCCGACATCAAGTGGATCGTGCCGCGCATCATCGTCGCGCGGACGATCGACCGATCGTGCAGCCGGCTGGTCAGCTGTTGCCGGTCGAAATTGGCAAGGCGCGCCCACAGTCCGACGAACGGCGGGCGAGGCACCTGCGCCTGGAGTCCGGCCAGACGCTCTACCGCCTCGACCGGCGTCAACTGCTCACGAGCCAGCAGAAGTTGCCTGGCGAGCAGCGCGCGGTTCAGCGCGCGCTGACTCATCACAGCCGTTGTCGCTCCGGGCACCGCTACCCCCTACGGGGCATTACATAACGATGTGCGCTCACTCGTATCGTAGTGCCTGCATGGGATCCACTCGCGAAGCGCGCAGCGCCGGCACAAAACCCGCCCCCAGCGCAACGGCTACCAGCAGCATCGTCGCGACGCCGATCACCAGCGGATCGTTGCCTTCGAGGCCGAACAGGAGCGATCCCGTCGCCTTTCCGAGCCCGACGGCCGCGGCGATGCCCACCACCCCGCCGATCAGCAGCATGATGCCCACCTGCTTCATCACCATTCCGCGAACTCGCCTTCCATCGGCGCCGAGCGCCATGCGCAGTCCGATCTCACGCGTACGCTGCTCCACCGTGTACGCGAGAACGCCGTACAACCCGATTGCCGCCAGCAGCGTTGCCAGCACCGCGAACGAAGCCGAGAGGGTGCTGATCATCCGGTCGAGAAAGATGTTCTCCCGGACCTGCTGTGGCAGTGTCTTGAGCTCGTTCACCGGTAGATTGGGATCGAGACGCGCAATCACCGTCGGCACGGACCGCAATACCTGTTCGGGCGGCAGTGCGCTTCGCACGTAGAAGTTCATGAAGCCCACCCGCGGATCCTGTCGGTAGGGGGTATAGAACACGGGCGGAATCTCATCCTTCACGCTGTTGTACTTGGCGTTTTGCACCAGTCCCACTATCTGCATGTCCAGCGAGTCGCCGGCACCGCCTCGCGCCATCCACTTACCAACCGCGTCCCTGCCCAGGTTGAACTTCTTCGCGAACGCCTCGTTGACCACGGCCACCTTGCCCGAGCCTACTATATCGCTCTTCGTGAACTCGCGCCCGGCCAGCAGGGGCACTCCTAACGTCTTGAAGTAGCCGGCTCCGATCTCGTTGAACCGGGAGTTGGCATCGGTATCCGGACCTCGCTCGAATCCTTCGACCAGCACATCGTTGCCCCAACTGTTGCCCGCCATCAGCGCGATCATCGACGCGGATACGGAGGTTACACCGGGAAGGGCCGCCATCTCCTCTTCCACCCGCTCGAACAGCAGGCGCGACTGTGTCGAGTCGTAACCGTTCAGCGATGGCGAGATCCCGAAAGTGATTACGTTGTCGATACGGATTCCGAGGTCGATCCGGCTGACATTCGTCAGGCTCTTGAGAAATAGTCCGGCCGAGATGAGTAGTGCCATCGACAGCGCGATCTGCACGGTAACCAGCGATGTGCGAAAGCGGGCCGCCGCGCGAGCCCCCGAGGGCTGGCCAGAGTTCGCCCTCAGCACACCGATCAGGTTCGGCCGCGTACTGTGGATTGCCGGAAACATCCCGAACAGCAGCCCGGTACCGACGGCCAACGCGCCGGCGAAGAGCACGACTCCCCACTCGAGCGTGAGCTGCAACGTCTGCGTTGCGTCAGGCGGAAGCATGGCGCCGATTCCGGCAAGCGTCCACTTGGCGACCAGCAGGCTCGCAACGCCACCCATCGCCGCCAGGAGGCACGACTCCAGCAATAGCTGGCCGATGACCCGGCGCCGGCTCGCGCCTAGCGACAGACGCACCGCCATCTCGGTGGACCGCGTGGCCGCCCGTGCCAGCAACAGATTGGCGATGTTGGCACAGGCGATGAGCAGAACGGTGCCGGTTATCGCGAACAGCAGGAGCAGCGGCGTTCTGGCTTCCTCGTGAATCGAGCTCTGGCCGCGGTAGCCGGGCTCCAAAGCGATCTCCTTCGCACGGAACTGCGCCATTGTCTGATCGCTCATCCCTTCCTGCAGCGGCGCCTCGATCTCGTCGAGGATCGGGCGATAAACGGCGTTGATCGCCCGCTGCCCCTGTTCGATCGTCGACCCGGGCTTGAGCCGGCCGAACAGATACGCCCAATAGCTTCGCCGGTCGTCGAATCCGGTGAATCCCGGATTCATGTAGCCGCGCATGGAGATCGGAACGAATACTCGCGGGTTGCCGCCCAGCGTCGTCCCCTGAAAACCGCGTGGTGCTACGCCGACTATCGTCATCGGCTGACCGTTGATCGTTATGGTCTCGTTAAGCACCGACGGATCCGAGCCGAGCTGACTCTCCCAGTAACCGTGGCTCAACACCACGACGTGGTGCGCGCCGATCGTCTCGTCATCGGCGGGTACGAGCAGACGACCGAGCGCGGGCGTCAAACCAATCAGCCCGAAATAGGAGCCAGAGACCATCGCGCCCTCGCCGCTTATCGTCTGATTGCGGAAAGCGATGTTGGCTCCGAACAGACGGTGCGCGGCAAGTCCGGCGAACGTGGACTGCTGACGCTCCAGATCTCGGAACATGGCGTAGCTGAAAACAGCGTCACAGTCGCCGGCCTGATTGCACGAAGTAGAACCGGGCTTGGGTCCCGGTGCCGCAAGGTTGACCAGTTCGCCCGGCTCGCTGACGGGCAACGGCCGCAACAGCATCTGATCGAACAGCGAGAAAATCGCGGCGTTTGCCCCGATACCGAGTGCGAGCGACAGAATCGCTACCGCCGTGACGAACGGGGTCTTGAAAAGGGTGCGAAACGCGATCCTGATGCTGCGCATGATTCCTCTCGAGAGCCTTTGGGGTCATTTCCGGGTGAGATCTGCGCACCCTACGCCGGTCGAGTAGTCGAGGTTTCTGCCCGGACTCCCCCACGATTACGAACCTCCGGGAAGTTCCTTGACGAGGATTCGCCGGGCGACCATGATCCGCGGACTGTCAATTGGCGGGCGGGTAGGAATGAAAGTGGGGGAAATGGGAAACGGGAAAAGGGAAACGGATTCCCCTTCGATCACATTTCCCGTTTCCCGTTTCCCATTTCCCAGCATCGTGAGCCAACAGGCGCGGGGGACGTCGTCAAACGCGTCACGTCTCGGAGGGGAATCGGATGGCCATCGAGCGGCGGGAATTTCTGCGTCAGGGTGCCACGGCGGCGGCCGGAGCCGCCTCGTCCCGGCTCGGCCGGGTAGGGACGGCGGAGGATACGGTGCCCGTCGGCCCGCGCCAGCCATTCAAGCTTCGTTATGCGCCGCACGCCGGCATGTTCCGGCATCACGGCGGCGAAGACGTGGTGTCGCAGATCGACTTCATGGCCGAAACCGGATTCACCGCCTTCGAGGACAACGGCATGCGCGAGCGGCCGGTGGCCGAGCAGGAGCGGATCGCCAGGGCGCTGCAGCGCCACGACATGCGCATGGGGGTGTTCGTCGCCAATTCGAATGGCTTTGGGCAGCCAAGCTTCACCAAGGGCGACCCGGCCATGCGCGACAAGTTCCTCGCCGACTGCCGCACATCGGTCGATGTGGCGAAGCGCGTCGGTGCCAGGTGGATGACCGTCGTTATGGGCGATCTTCATCCGCGCCTGGAGATGGACTACCAGACGGCGAACGCGGTCGAGAGCCTGCGCCGCGCCGCTGAGATCTTCGAGCCGCACGGGCTGATCATGGTGCTCGAGCCGCTCAACCCGTGGCGCGACCATCCCGGCATGTTCCTGACGAAGATTCCGCAGGCCTACCTGATCTGCAAGGCAGTCGACTCACCCGCGTGCAAGATCCTGTTCGACATCTACCACCAGCAGATAACCGAGGGGAATCTCATCCCCAACATCGATCTTGCCTGGAACGAGATCGCCTACTTTCAGATAGGCGACAATCCGGGCCGTAACGAGCCTACGACCGGCGAGATCAACTACCGGAATGTGTTCAGGCACATTCACGGCAAGGCCTACGATGGCGTGCTCGGCATGGAGCACGGGAATTCGAAGGCTGGCAAGGAGGGAGAGGCGGCGGTGATCGCTGCCTATCGAGCGGTGGATTCGTTCTGATTGGCGGGGAACTGCGGGCGAACGCCTAGCCAGGCGCGCGCGCCATGAGGCGTCAGTAGGCAACCGCGTACCGGGAGAAGCCATTGAGATCCGCCGTCACCGCGTCGGAATCGACGCTAAGGCTGCCTCCGACTTCAATCCATTTTTCGCCGGGCTTCCCCTGCCGCCAGATTCGCAAGCGTTGCTCAATGGCAGCGTCGTCGCTATTGACGCTCCCATCATTGTTGAAATCCCTGTCAGCTTCGCGGTAGAACATCTCCAACTCCGCGGGCTCGCCGGGTACGAACTGGAGGCCGGCTGGTCGCAGTTCTACTATGAGCCGCCCCGCGTCGACCACATTGACGGTGATCAGCAGCGAATCGCCTACCGCGAGGGGCAATCCGCCGGGAAGGCTTACCAGCGATCCCGCTCGAATGCGCAGCCGCAGAAAGTCGCTGGAATCCGCCATGCCCGTGCGTGGCCGATGCGCAAGCCGCAGTTCCCGCTCCTCGCCACGGACTGCCCAGAAACTATCCGTGGTCCGAACGAGCGGTGGCGCTTCAGACGCGGTGAGCAGAAAGCCCAAATCGGACTCGTCGCGCACCTCCTTGCCGCCGGTCGAGTCGCTGCATGCCCAGATTGCCATCAAGGCGGCCAGAACCGTCAATCGTCGCAGACTCATTAATTTCACGGTAGATCCAGCGGGTCAATTTGGGATGGGGCTGGCGCGTCACATCCGCGGCGCGATCCATGAGTAAGACAGGAGGGGAGTCAAATCGTCACTTCCGGGGGGCGCCGTGACCGGAGTTTGTGATGGTCAGGGGCCTTGGTTCGGGCAGCGCGGCGCGGCCTACGACCGCCTGCGGAGCCGCACCCTCAGCCCGACGGGAGACATGGTGAAAGAGAACGCCTCTCGCACCGCATCCCCGTCTCCGACCCGCTCCACATCGAAAGCTCCGTAGAGCATCGCCAGCAGCATCTTCATCTCGGTCAGCGCGAGCGTACGCCCCGGGCAGATGCGCGGACCGGAACCAAAGGGCATGTGAGCCGACGGATCGTGTGCGCCGCCGGTTGCGCCCACCTCCAGCCAGCGTTCCGGGCGAAAAACTTCGGGATCTCCGAAGTTCGCACGATCGACCGCGGGAGGACGGGTGAGCAGCATCAGCCACTGACCCTTGGGGACGGAGATGCCGCCCACCGCCGAATCATGATTCGCCTCGAACAGGAGCAGCGGTGCGACCGGACGGAGACGCATCGTCTCGTTCGCCACCGCACCGGCGTACGTAAGACGGTTGACCGTTTCGATATCGCCCGGCGCTGCTTCGGTGCCTAACGTGGCGTTGGCTTCCTCGCGTAGCTGCGCAACCGCATCCGGGGCATCGCAAAGATGATGGACCGCCCAGGCGAGTGTGTACGCGGTGGTGTCTTCTCCGGCAAGGAGCATTGTAAGCAGATTGCCGAATATCACTTCGTCGGGGAACGGACGTCCCTCCGCGTCGCGCGCCGTAATCATCGACTCGAGAAAGTTCTCCGGCTGTGCGGCGCGGCCCGGATTCGCAGCCAGCCGGACACGCGCGTCCTCGAGCAGCCGCCGCAGCCAAACCCGCAGCTCGGCAACGGCGCGGTCGAGTTTGCGATCGTTCGGCGTTCTGAACCACCGCCAGGTGGGAAAGATCGAGAAGAGCCGGCGGCTCAGTGCCGGGAAAACGTGCTCGAGCTTTCGCTGGATCACGTCGTCGTCCTTGCCGATCGTGTTCACGTCGTGACCTAACACCAGCAACGTCGTGCTATCTACGGTGAACCGCTTCAGTTCATCGGCGATGTCGAGCACGGTGCCGGCCCGTGCCTTGACTTCCCAGCGCGCACGGAGGCGCGCCATGACGCTTGCCAGCGTGGGATAAAAGCCGCGCAGGTGCCGGTGCGACAGTGCCTGCATGGAGAGCTTACGCTGGCCGCGCCACTCGCCGCCTTCGGCCGAGAACAGTCCGGCAACGCCGATCTCCCGGAAAATCGGCTCGAGGGTCGATGCCCGGCGAAAGGTCTCTGGCCGTGCGCGGAGCACCTGCTCATTGTGCGCCGGATCGGACAGCGCCAACACGCGGTGCATGCCTATTCGATAGGTGAACGGACCACCAAAGTCGTGCGCCCACTGCTCGAGTATTTCGTGAAGGCGGCCCAGCTGGAGCTGGTGGACGTTGCCGAGGAGGGGGAAGTTGGGCTTGTGAGGCAGGTCGTCGAGAAGGACCAATTGCGAAGGGCGAATTGCGAAATTCGCTGGGGGTTGCCTCTGGCGTGTCAGCGCGGAGGTTTCGACCCAGAGCTCGTCGCCGCGAATCTCCACCGGATAGGCGGCAAGGCATTGCGCGCCACCAATGCGTCGTCCTGTTTCGGCCGAGAAACGCCAGCGGTGGTTGCGGCAGACCAGGGTGGTGCCTTCGAGCTCACCCTCGCCTAGCAAGGCGCCTTGGTGCGGGCAACGTCCTTCGTAGGCCTTGAAGCCGGCCGGTGTGCGAATTACGACGAGGTCTCGGCCGTCGAGGGAGAGCGCAAACGGGCCATCGCCGCGGAGGTCGGCGAGGCCCGTAAGGCGGGACCAGTCTCGTAAGGAGGTGGCTTGCGCAAAGGTGTCGGTCACGCACTCCCTTCAAAGAAGGTTCGGCGAACTCTTGTCCACCTTCTTCGTGAACGAAAAATCCGATGGAGAGACCTTGCCCCCCTTCACCTCTTCCGCGTCCGGCTCCGTGACTTCCTTGCCCGCTAACTCCTTCATGTCGCCTTCGCGCGCGCTGCCAACGTCGTCCTTGCGGTCCCGGTCCTCGTGACGGTCAATCATCGTACACCTCTCATAGCTGTCGCCAACACGCGGCCAGCAGTCTGCTGGCAGTAGCGCCGGCGTAACTGAGGGCTCGTGCCCACGCCACAATGTTGCGCTACCGGGCACGCCGCGCCATAGGAGGCACGCCGTTGTGCCGACGACAACAGCTGAGAGCGGGTCAGCTTGGGGAAGGCCTGCGCTGGTCAGCTCGCAGAAAGATCAGCGCGATCACCGTCCAGAAGCCGGCCCGCAGCCAGCTTCCATCCCTGAGTGCGTCGCGCGCGGCAACTCCAAAAACGAGGAGAACAGAGTGAAGTTGGAACCGAGTGCTGGTTTGCGCATATGCCCTCCCGCGTGGGTAAGCCCTGCTGTCTAGCAACGTGCGTGAGCAGCACTCCGTGGGAAATCGGGAACTTGCTTACAGCCTGTAGGGGAAAGAGGCGAGCTCGTACCCGGCCTCCCGACCTTGACGTCAGTTGCCACACTTGCACAATTGAGCACCCAAGAGAACCAACCTCGGACCTCGAGCGGAGAGACCCATGTACCTGATTCGGGAGCTCATGTACTGCAAGCCGGGCAAGGTGCGCCCAATGGTCGAGAAGTTTCTCGCGATGTCAAAGCTTGGCGAAAGGATGAACATGCCGCCAATGCGTATCATGACCGACTTCGCGGGTGAGCGTTACTGGACGATCGTTGCAGAGATGGAGGTGCCGGACCTCCAGGCGTTCGAACAGATGATGTCCAATCCCGAGGGCTCGGAGGAGGACATGAAGAAGTTCGAGGAGATCATGAAGGGCTATCACGATCTCGTCGACCACGGCAGGCGGGAGATCTACAAGATCGAGGGTCGTTAGCGTCGCCGCTCCGAGGGCCGACCCGATGTTTCTCATGGCGTGCGGGATAGTGCTCGCGCTTGACCAGGGGTCCAAGTATCTGGTAGTTCGCAACGCCGAAGGGACCGGAGCGCCCATCGCAACGGGCGGACTCATCCGTATTCGACATGTGTCGAATCGTTACGGCTGGATAGGCGTCTTCCGAAACCCGCCGGCGCTCCTCATCTTCTGGGCGCTGACCGCGGTTTGCATGGCGCTACTCGCCGTTATGGAACCCACGAGCGATAGAGATGTACAGGCGGCGCTAGGCACTGCGTTCGGCGGAGTCACCGGAAATACCATCGACCGGATCTGGAGGGGCGGCGTGGTGGACTTCGTCGATTTGCGCATCTGGCCGGTATTCAATCTGGCCGACATCGCCATAACGGCTGGCGTCATTACTGCCACCGGGCTGCTCATCTAGCGACTAGTGCGGCGCGTCCTCTTCTGCTGGCGCGGCGTCCGGGTCTGGAGCCATCCGTTCTGCGTTTACGCGGGACTTGTCCTCGGCGTGCTCGCCCAACAGATCGCCGCCCGCGCTGCTGGCCTCGACGCGGCGCGATCGTACGCCGTCGTCCTGCTTCTGATCCCTGCCGCCCTTGCCGGCAACCGGCTGGCCTGGGTAGCGTCACACCCAGCTGCCTATCGCGCCGCTCCGAGCTCCTTGTGGCGGCGAAGTGAGGGCGGCGGCGTGATGTATGGCGGCCTTCCGGTCGTCCTGCTCGTCTCGATACCCCTAACTGCCGCGCTGGAGCTTCCCTATTGGCGGTTCTGGGACTCGATGGTCTTCTGCATCTTGCCGGCGATGGCGGCCGGACGGATCGGATGTCTGCTCAATGGATGCTGCCACGGCCGTCCAACCGACTCGGCGCTCGCGCTGCGTCTACCTGACACCAGGGGCGAATGGCGAGCTCGTTACCCCACCCAGCTGTTCGAGGCTGGCATCGCCTTGCTGATCCTTGCCGGCGCGGCGCTGATCGGGCCGGCTCGTCAGGCTCCCGGTGTGCTCTTTCTCGGAGTGACGGCAAGCTACGCCTTCGCGCGCCTGGCACTGCAACCGCTCCGTGAGAACGCCGTCACGTTCCGTGGTGTCGATCTGGCGTCCGGATCATCGGCGGTTCTCCTCGCCACTTCGCTGTTAGGCCTGCTCCTGATGTCATAGCGCAGAGCGGTGACCGTCGCTCACCTGATTCCCCATTCCCGACTCCCGATTCCCGAAAAAAACAATGCCCGACTGGCTCCTACTACTCCTCGCCCCCGCCCTCGTCGCGATCGTCGCGCTTCCGTTGCTGTTCATCGGGTGCACCACATTCGGCGAGGCCCCTCCGCAGACCGGAAGCATCCCCGGCCCCCCCCTACTCATCGCCAAGGACACCGAGTTCCAGCTCAACCTCGGCCCAGATCTTCTGCGGCTTTATTCCGGCGTCTCCCCGACCAATTACCCTGACCGGGTGGACGTCGTATTCAGCCTTTTCGACAAGGCGAACGAGGCTTCGACGACCATTAAGCTCGTGCCGCCGCCGATCACGCCTACCACGCCGGGCGCGCCGCAGACCCTCAAGCCTGACATCGATCCGCCAACACGGTACCGCGCGTCCGACGGCGAGATAGGCGTGCGCAACGGCGTCAGGTGTACCTGCAAAGTCTCTCTCACCGGCAACTTCGACGTCGACGCGCCGACGCCGCCGCTCACCGCGGCCGTCGTCGACGTGACGAAGGGATACCGCCACGTGTTCCGGCTCGATGCGGCGCGGATTCCCGGACAGCCGCAGACGCGGGCTTTCCAGATCGTGTTCGAGTCGTCCACCGGAATCTCCCCGTAAACCTAACGTCACCAGCACTTCGATCCGAAAACGGAGCGTATGCCCAACCCGATCACCGGCGACTTCGAGGCAGTCCTCCAGGTCAGCGGCTCGACCATCGACCGCCTCCTCGCCTCAATGCACCAGCAGTTTGGCACACCGACCAGCCTGCCCGTTTTTCCGCACGATACCTTCATCCTCCTTGGCGACGACGGAGGAGCGAGCGGCGTGAGAGGCATCGCGCGGATTCAGCTATCGCCACCTAGGATCGAACTGCTGCACATGGCGCAAGACCGCTTCGTCATCCGCGTCTGGGTCCGTGCTCATTTCACACCTGATTCGGGTTCCGCCGCGTTTCCAACTTTCATCTACGGCGAGGTTCGCGCGGAGTACCGGATCCGGGAGGAGCACCACCAGCGTTATGGAGTCGTGATCGCGTCGTACGTCGACCCCTCCGGAGTGACGTTCAACTCGGCGGGACCCGACAAGTCCTGGGATTCGGCTATCACGGCGCAGGTCGTCCACGCGCTGACGGTGAAGTACGTCATGACGCCCCACCCGCTCAAGGCAGACTTCCAGGAGCGCAGGCTCCGGAGCCTCCGAGAGCCCGGCGGCATCTCGGCGGTGACAGTGCCGCTGGCGCTCAGCACGCCGAATCCTGCGGGAGGCCTCGCTTCACTGAACGCAGTCGTGCTAGGCGGTCGCGATCTCGCAGTCGCCATCAGCCGCGAGTACATCATGTCGCTCGTGCAGCCGACGCTCGACTCGCTGCTCGCGTCGCAGATGAAAGTAAGCGTACACATCAACACGCCTTGGCCCCTACCGGACATCAGTACGATCTACCACGTCGTAATCGAGAGGGCGATCGCGACGTGGGCCCCGGGAGTCGTGCCGGTGCTCAACGTTCCGGGAGGCAGGATCTCGCTCGATATCGGCGGTCGCGCAACGACGCCGAATATAATCCTGCCTGACGCGAGTTTTACGGTAAAGCACGACCTGTGGCTGATCTTCAACGCGCCTACGGAGACCTTCACACTCTATCACAATGGAACCCCCTGGGTCTCGGCGAGCGTGAGCGGGCTCTTCGGAGGAATCGCCAAGTCGATCGTGGAGAATAAGCTCGCTTCGCAGTTCGTCGGGTACGCCAACTCCGCGGTTGCGAAAGCAGGCCCCCAGCTCCAGAACACGGCGACACGGAAGAAGGTTCTGGTGGACCAACTCCAGTCCATGGACGGCGGTGCCGACGCGCATTTCACCGGTGCCGAGTTCACGCCTGACGTGGCGATTCTGAAGGGAACCATCACCGTCTCGCCACGTGCGTGGATGAAGGTCAATCTCGGTAAGTTGTCGGATGCGAGCGGGTTCACCGCCTACCCGAGCTGGATTCCGGGCGGGCGGATCACCGAGTTCCACTGGAGCTGGTTCTGGTTTACCACCTCCCCGACCAGCCCGACCACCGGGCCATTCGGCCAGGCTCACGACGACCGGTTCCTGCTCCAGTCCAACCAGTCGCTGCCGGGACTGCCGCCGGTGCCGGGGACCCCGCTTCCCCCGTGGGGCTCGGCCGGCGCGATGTGCCTTACGATTCACGGAATGGTCACCGACGTCGTGACCGGGGCCGAAGTCCCCGTGACCAGCGCGGGAATGCTGTTCCGCATGAAGCCCTGCCTGTACTTCTATCCGCCGTCGTCGATTCCGGGGATTCTGATACCGGCGGCTAAGTTGCGCGTGTACGCGCGGGCGTTCGCGATGACGAAGGATGCGGCGAATTCACGCTCGGGAGGAAGCAAGGAGCTGGCGGTGATCGACATCGGCAAGGTAATCCCTGGCAAGGCGTCGCCGGTCAACTCGCTCATCCAGTATTACGATACGGTTCCCTCGGAAGACTCGGTAGCAGCGCTCGCTGAGGCGTTAGGTAAGGTTCGGCGGCCCGGCGCCGGGCTAGTGATCGTGGCTCTCATGCGCGATGGGCTGCTCGGCGCGGACGACGGGACCATCGCCGCGCGGCTGGAAAGGCTCGTCAAGGACGCGCCCGGTCCGGTGCTGATCGCCGATGACGTGGACCGGAGTTGGTCGTCCCGGCTGGAGCTGCCGGTAGGGCGCGGTACAGAGTACGCGACAGAGGCGACGCGGCTGGTGACGCCGGACGGGCGCCTGGCGTGGCAATCCGATGGGCCGGCGGACACCGAGGCGCTCGTACGAGCGCTCAGCGATAATCTGGCGCCGGCGCCACCTCCCATCTTTCAAACGGTGGACGTTGGAGTGGCCGTCGACCACCCGGCGCCAGACTTCTTTCTCGAGGGCAGCAGGCGACTCCGCCTGACGAAGCTGCAGGGACAACCGGTCGTGGTATCGTTCGTTCAGCCGTGGGCGGTGTCGAGCACGGCGCATGCGCGGCGGCTGGAGCGCACTGGTCGTCGTTGGGAGGAAATGGGCGGGCGGATAGTGCTGGTCATCGACGGCGCCGACCAGCAGGCGGCGGACGAATTCGTCCGTGCGAACTGTCCGTCGGCGTGGGGCGTCGGCGATTCGGCGGGGGCAATCACCGACCGCTATGGGGTGCGGATCTGGCCGACGACGCTGCTGGTGGACGACTGGGGAAAGGTGGCGGCAGTGGAAATTGGGACGGATCCTGGTGCGCTCGATATGCTGGGTCGCGAATAACGACAAGTGCCACCTCTCGACTTGCTTGGCGACCAATGCATCGATCGTTCTGCCACGTTCGAAGATCCGTCCGAAAGCAGAGTTCTGATGCGGCACTCGGACCTGCCGCATGAAGAATCTGGTCCGACGGCTCGGGCGACGGGCCCTGAACGGGACGAATGCACTGTTACACCGCTTCGGAGTCCAGCTCGTGCCGGACGGAGCGGAGAAGCCGTGGGATGAGGAGTTCGCGGGTTGGATTGCCGAAGCGAAAGCGTCGGGACTCGATCCTAACGACGTGGGCGACAGGGAGTGGCGCGGCAGCGCACTGGAGAACGCGCGGCGGCATTTGTTCCCCAGGTTCGGTTCGCACTCGGTAGTGCTGGAGCTGGGTCCCGGAAGCGGGCGCTACACCAGGCACGTGCTGCCCCGATGCCGCGAGATGATTCTAGTCGACTATTCGACGCTCGTCTGCAACTGGCTGAGGGAGTACTTGCGAGGAAAAGGGCGGTTTCAAGTCCATCACATCGACCGACCTCTGCTCGCCCAAGTGGCGGATCGATCAGTCGATTTCGCTTTCGCAAACGGGGTCTTCGAGCATCTCGACCCTGACGATACCGACTTCTTCCTCCAGGAGTTCTACCGGGTGCTCAAGCCCGGTGCCGCGCTCTGGTTCAACTTCGACAACTTCATGTCGCCCGGGGGCTTGCGCTTGTTCAGGGATGAGGAAGTGCAAGCGGGTGGGCGGCGAATATTCCGTTTCTATCATCCCGAGTTTCTCGAGAGGATGGCCGAGATGCGGGGGTTCGCTGAGGTGGTGATAACGGTGGACGAAGGCCGGTTCGCGTTCTTCCAAGCTGTCAAGCCGCTATGATGTTGCAACGCTGCGCCTGACGATGCGCCGCAGTCCACGCGCGATCAGTTGCCGGCATTCCCAGACGATGCCCCCTCGGCGGCTCGTGAGGCAAGTGAACATCCGCCGAGGGTAGCCGTCGGGAGCGCTACATCTCCTTTCCCCGCGTCCCGCGCCGTCACTCGCAGCTCTGACGTCCCAACAACGCCGCGAGAAGCCCCGGCACGTAGATGTTCCCGGTGTCCTCCATCCAGAAGCGGTTGAACGCCGGCTCGGCATGAGGCATCGATTTCGACCCGCACACCGCTGCGTAGACGAGGTCCTTGTTGCCGAAAAAGTTGACGGATTCCGTGAAGTCGAGACTCGGCGGGCCGTTGAGATGGCACATCACGCAGTTCTTCCGCACAACGTCCAGGTAGAAGCTCCTGTGCTGCTGCTGCCAGCTCTGCGGCGCGTAGTCGGTAACCGGGAGAGCACCCTGAATCGCCACGCGACCGCCATAGAGGCCGTGGATGTAGCGACGGACGGAAGCAGATGGGGTGGTGAGGAAGACGGTCTCGTTGATCCGCCGGACGGACTCTGGCGTCGTGGATGGATCCATCCGCACGAGGCTCGGATCCACCGGGAGAAGAGTGGCGCCCTTCACGAGCTTGGTTTGAGGATCATACTCCCCGCCGTGACAGGACATGCAGGAGAAGGGGAGCAGCTTGTCCCCCTCGCTGTCGAGCTTTGTCGCGAGTACCTGGCTGAACATCGCGAGCGACTCGTACGCCAGGAAGTCAGGGTCGCCCTCGAAATGCCATGCTGCGAACTGCATTCCCTCCGGTTGCGCAACGATCATCGTGAGTTGCGGGCCGGACATCGACCAGCACACGGTTCGAGGCTGCTTTTTATCGGTCACGAAGCTGTCGCACTCCGTTTGCCGCGGCTTCGCCAGATCGGTGACGTTTTCGTACTTGGCCGGAGTTCCGGTCTTGAAGGAAGATCGACCGAGCTCATTCTCGATGTAGCTCCACGCATTCTTCCGCGACGTCTGGTCGTACGCGCGAAAGGCTCCGGCGTGGTGCAGCGCGACGTCGTAGTCGTCCGCGGTGGGCTTCCGCAGATACGCGGGAGAGTGGGGAGGGAGCGTTCGAACGATCGCTGTCGCGGTGGGAGCGGTGGACGAGTCCGCGAAGCTCCCCGGATAGAACCCGGACACGCGCCAGGCGCGCGGGCCTCGCGGGACGTTGAAGATCCGGATCGCATCCCCTGTGAACGTCTTCGCGCCGTCAGGTAGCCCGGCTCCGCTGACGAGAAACGCCGGCGCCTCGAGAGGTCGCTCCCAGGTGAGATCTACGGCGCCGGGCACGCCCGGAACAAGTGCGGCGCGCAGCCATTTGGGGTTGATGGGAGGCGGCGACATGTAGCTTACCGGCGACGACTGCCCCCAGCTCCCATCCGGATGGAATGCCGAGAGGCGGTACGTGTATGCCAGCCTGGGATCAGGAACGGTGTCGGTGAAGGCGGTGGCGGCGAACGCGTCGGGTGTCCTCTTGAGAGTCGTGCCGGCGGCATCGGTCCGAGTGATCACGTATTCCGTCGCGCCGCTCACGGGAGGCCAGTACAGGTCGGCGAGCATGATCCGTGAGTTGATGACGAGACCGGTCGGCGCGGGACGCGTCGGGCCGGCGATCGGGTTGAGCGTGCCCGTCCCGGGAGCCGGTGCCGTGGGCGTGCGGAGGTCGGTGCGCGTCCCCGTCGCCATCGCTCTGGCTACCGGAGACGTGTAGAGCACCGCGCTGCTCAGCCCCTGTCGTCCGTCGGGATAGAGCGCCGCGACGCGGTAGAACACCGTAGTGCCGGGCGGGACGGCCGGATCGACATAGCTCGTCGCCTCCACCGGACTCCCCACCGGCGCCAGGCTCACGGAATCGCTCCCCCGAAGCACCTGGTAGCTCGAGACGCCGTCGACGCCCGTCCAGCTCAGTTGGGCGCCGCCCGAGCTTGACGCCGCGCTGAACGTTGCCGGTCCGGAGGGGGCGGCGAGAAGCGGGCGCCTGGCCGTCCTCTGAGCTCGAGCCGTGTCCGCGAGCACTGCCAGGAACATCATGAACAGCCAGGAAACCCGAGTGAGCGACACCGAACGCCTCCGCTGGAGAGTCGGCGCTATGCTAGGGCGGAAGGATCATCTGGCTATCAGCGAGCCTCAGTCGCGATCCATCGCCCCCCCCGCACGGGCATGAAGCATGGCCTCACGCGACGGCTCTCCTCTTGACTCCTAGAAGAATGCATGTACTTTCTCTTGGAATCGAGAAGGGACCCCCACCCCTGGCCTAAAATGCCACCTAACACCCAGGCCGACGCCCTGCGGGGCACCATCGACCTGCTGGTCCTCAAGACCTTGATGACCGGACCTCAACACGGCTGGGGGATCGGCGAGCGCATCCAGCAGATCTCGAGCGGCGTGCTCGATGTAAATCAGGGCTCCCTCTACCCTGCCCTGCAGCGCCTCGAGCACAAAGGGGTCATAGAGAGCGAATGGGGCGTGTCCGCGAACAACCGGCGGGCGCGCTACTACCGCCTTACTCCGGCCGGCCATCGCGCGTTGGGCGCGGAAACCGAGAGCTGGCGCCGATTTGCAGCAGCCGTCGAAACCGTGCTGTCGAGCGCTTGACACGGTTCACGCCGTTAGGAGACCCGATATGAGTCTGTTGAAGGGCGCCGCCGCACGACTGCGTTCCCTGCTCGGGCGGCGCGACGCCGAGCTTCGCGCGAACGAGGAATTCCGCTTTCACGTCGATATGCAGACGGAGAAGAACATCGCGCGCGGTATGGCGCCGGCCGACGCCCGGCGGCACGCGTTTCTCCAGTTCGGCGGCGTAGATAGGCACCGGGAGGCGATCCGCGATACGCAGAGGCCGCGAGTGCTGTCCGAGCTGGCGCAGGATGCGCGATTCACGGCGCGCGCGCTCCGTCAAAACCGCGCATTCTCGCTCACCGCCGTGCTCATAGTCTCGCTCGGTGTCGGCGCCACTACCGCGCTGTTCAGCCTCGCCAACGCGCTGCTGTTCCGCGAGCTGCCGGTAGAATCGCCTGACGAGCTGTACGGGCTTCAGGAGATGCGGCGCGGCGCGTCATCGATCGGACCGGAGGGCCGTCGAATCCCGTTCTCGCGGTACGAGGCGTACCGGGAGGCGAGTGCGGGGGTCTTCACCGGACTTGCAGCCCACACGTTCCTGACGCTCTCCGTACGGGCGGATGAGGGCGCCGTTCCGCTGCAGGGCGCTCTCACGTCAGGCAACTACTTCAGTGTGCTGGGGCTGCGGCCGGCGGCCGGACGCTTCTTCGTGGATGACGACGAGCCGTCCGTGGTCCTGAGCCACCGGTATTGGCAACGGCAATTCCATGGTGACCCCGCGGTGGTAGGCCGGCCGGTGCACTTGGACGGAAAGACGTATACCGTCGCCGGGGTCGCGCCACGCGGTTTTGACGGTACGGTCGTCGCGCTGGCCATCGGGCTGTGGGTGCCGTACCGCGCGCATGTAGCCACCGACTCCATCGCGGGGGCTTCGTGGGTCGGCATGTTCGGCCGCGTAAGCAATCGCGCCGCTCTCGGAAGCGCCGATGCCCGCCTATCGGCGATTGCCACCCGCATTCCACCCGAGGCCCAGGAAACGACCGTCGAGCGCGCCTATCTGGCGCCGATGAGCGGCGTTCCCGAAGGGCTCCGGGCACCGGTGGGCGGCTTCATCGGGATGCTGATGGCCGCGGGCTTCCTCGTCTTGTTGATAGGTGCAGCCAACATCGCCGCATTGCTACTCGCCCGCGCGGTCGCCCGGCGGCGCGAAGTGGCGTTGCGCCTGGCGCTTGGTGCCGGCCGCGGAAGGCTGGTGCGGCAGCTCTTGACGGAGAGCACTGTGCTCTTTCTGCTCGGCGGGATCGGCGGAATCGGCCTTGCCTACATCGCGACGGGGTTGATTGCCCGCATCAGCCTGCCCGGCGTTCCGGTGGCGATCGACGCGACGCCTGATCTGCGTGTGCTCGCCTTTGCGCTAGGCATTGCCGGCCTCACGGGGATCATGTTCGGACTGGCCCCGGCACTCCGAGCCGTGAGGCTGGAGCTGGCAAGCTCGCTAAAGGACGGGGCTTTTTCTGGTGGAACGGCGCGCATGCGTGGACGGAGCATTTTCGTCGGCGCTCAGATCGCCTTCGCCATGCTGCTGCTCATCACCGCTGGACTGTTCGTGCGGGGGCTTCAGCGCGGACTGTCGCTGGATCCGGGCTTCCGCGCCGACGGCGTGACCATCGGCACGATCAATCTGGAACCGCACGGCATAGAGGAGGAACAGGGACGTGTCCTCCAGACGGAGCTGGTCCGCCGCGTGCGATCGCTGCCTGGCGTAACGGCTGCCTCGCTCGCCAGCACCGCCCTGCTCACCGGTAGTTCCCACTCCAACGACGTGCGCACCGTCGCTCCGGACAGCGTGAGCCTCACGTCGTCGCTCAACATCGTCGACACGGCGTATTTCAGAACGATGGGGATCGAGCTCGTCGCCGGGCGCGGGTTCACGTCCGCTGACGCCAGTGGCGCCCCCCTGGTGGCGGTGATAAACGAGGCGTTGGCCGCGCGCCTGTGGCCGGGCCGCGATCCGTTAGGCATGCGGCTGAGGCGTGGACAGGAGTATGAGGTGATCGGCGTCGCCCGCAACGGCAAGTACGTGGACCTGAACGAGGAGCAGCGCCCGTTCATGTTCTTCGCCGCTGACCAGCATTACGCACCAGCCATGACCCTCCACGTGCGGGCCGGCGGCCCCGACGCACGCATCGTCGAGTCGATCCGCGGGGAGCTGCGCGCCGTGCATCCCGATGTCGCGCTGGAATTCCCGATGCCGCTCGCGCGCATGATAGGCTTCTCGCTCCTTCCACAGCGCCTCGCCGCCGGTCTAATCGGTGCCTTCGGCATAGTTGGCCTCGTTCTGGCGGTGGCTGGAGTGTACGGCGTCATGTCGTACCAGGTCGCACAGCGCATGCGCGAATTCGGCATCCGCATCGCACTTGGTGCCAGGGGAACGGACGTGGTCAGGCTGGTGCTGCGCGGCGGTGTCGCCCTATCGATAGGCGGTGCGATTGCCGGGGCGGCGATGGCGGTGGCCGTGACACGCCTGCTCACGGGAATGCTGTTCGGGTTGAGCCCGCTCGATCCGTTAACGTTCGGCGCCGTTGGAGGCACGTTGATCGCCGTGGCGGTGATGGCGAGCTGGGTTCCAGCGCGCCGGGCATTACGAGTCGATCCTACGGTGTCGCTGCGCTCGGAGTGATCTCGGCCAAACTCCCGCCGGAATGGTGAGGCTATACCAGATCACACGTGCTGGTCCAAGAGAATCGGATTCCGATCCGGATCCTCTACGATGAAGCTCGCCGCGCGAATCGTACTCACTTCGCGGCCGGTCGCCGGTGGACCCATTGCCGCCGTCAGCGAAGCCCGCGCACAGGGCGTATCTTCGGTAGTCGCCACCTCTGGTATTCTTCCGCCTGCCCTCTCTGTCATGTCCCTGAATCGCGCATTCCTTCCCCTTGTGTTTGCTGTCCCGGTCGCACTCTCCGCCCAGACCCGGGATCCCGTCGCCGACCGCATCTTCCGGCTCGGCATGGATAGCTCGCAGGTCGAGCCGCTGGCGCAGGTGCTGCTCGACTCCATCGGCCCGCGGCTCACTGGCACGCCGGGAATGTCGGCCGCGAGCCAGTGGGTGATGAACAGGTACCGCGAGTGGGGGATCGAAGCGCGTCGGCATGAGTACGGCACGTGGCGCGGTTGGCGCCGCGGCGTGTCTCGTATCGAGCTCGTGGAGCCGCGCGTGCGCTCTCTGGAAGGCCAGATGCTCGCCTGGAGCCCCGGCACCGCCCGCCCGGTGAATGCCGAGGTAATCGTGCTGCCGACGTTTTCCGATAGTACCGAGTTCGTCAGGTGGCTGCCAGAGGCGCGAGGCAAGATCGTGCTGCTCTCGCCCGCCTATCCAACGTGCCGTCCCTCGGAGGACTGGATCCAGTTCGCGACGCCGTCGGCGAAGGCGCGTATGGATACCGCCGTGGCCCAGGTGCTGCGCGACTGGTCCGTCATGACCGGCGAGAATGGCCGCCCTGACAGCAGCAGGATGTACCGCGGCACCGGCTACACGCTCGCGCTAGGCACCGGCACGCTCGGGACCAGGCTCGAGCAGGCCGGCGTCGCCGGGATGATCACCTCGCGCACGAAGCTCCGGTTCGCCGACCCGTTCTCGTCAGGCGGCG
>JBGTNB010000260.1:0-2538 GCA_041743285.1 Gemmatimonadaceae bacterium | reverse complement strand
GCTCCACCGCCCCGGCCGCCCGCTTTGCGCGTGGACCCGGCTGCCGCGGTGGCCTACGCCGTCCAGAACCGGAGCGACATTCGAGAGCACGACCTTCAGCGCACGATTGCCGAACGCCGCGTGCGCGAAGCCCAGCTCAATCGCGGCTTCGGCGCGACGCTCACGGCGGTTGCCGGTCTTAACCAGACGTCCACCGGGCTTGGCGATGCCTATCGTTCGCCGCTCGACCAGCAGCGGTTGAGTCTCTCGCTGGAGATGCCGGTGCTTCAGTGGGGTGCCGGCCGCGCGGCCGTCCAGGCGGCGCAGGCGGACCAGCAGCGCGTGGAGTACACCCTGCAGGGAAACCGGCAGGCGCTCGAGCAGGAGGTTCACTTTGCCGCACTCGAGTTGGAGCAGAACGAGCGTCAGCTGGCGATCGCCGCCAAGGCCGACACGGTGGCCGAGCGGCGGTTCGAGGTAGCCAAGAATCGTTATGTTATCGGGCGCATCGACATTTCGGACCTCTACATCGCGCAGAACGAGAAGGACAACGCGGTGGAGTCCTACGTGCAGTCGCTACGGCAGTACTGGACGGCCTACTACCGGCTTCGGCGGCTGACGCTGTACGATTTCGAGGCGGGAGCGGCGATTCGCTGAACGCGGTTGCCGGGGAAGCTCTGAACGAAAAATTGGCAAGAAAGAGGAAAGAGGATTGGGGAATGAGCGCGAGCCGCCGCCCGGCTCGCACGGTTGTAAGGGTAAGACTCTCGACCCTCGACCCCGGCGCAAGGAGGGATCCGACAGCGAACGCTTGACATAAAGTGGTGCCGCCCCTTACCGTAAGTAAGGAATTGCACAAGGAGGTAAGGAATGGCCGCAGCAACTTTGACGAGCAAGGGACAGATCACCGTACCGAAGGCGGTTAGGGAGGCGCTCGGCGTCCATCCGGGCGATAGGATCGCCTTTCGGCTGTACGGTGACGGCACCGTCACCATCGAGGCTGAGACCGTGGACCTCACCGAGATGCGCGGCGTGCTGAAGCCGGGCGTCCGGGGTGTCACAGTCAAAGGTATGAACGACGCGATACGGAAGGCAGCTTCCCGGCATGGCACGTCCAGGTGATTGCGCTCGACACCAACGTGCTCGTCCGCTTTCTGGTGGAGGACGATGTGCGCCAGAGCGAGCAGGCCGCCTCGCTCATCGAACGTGCGGTGTCATCGGGTGATGCGTTGTTCATCTCGGAGGTCGTCCTTTGCGAGACGGTATGGGTGCTGTCGGGAAGCTATCGGATCGGCCGCGCCCGGATAGTCGCGACGCTAAGAGACCTGCTTCGAGCAAGGCACCTGACGTTCGCGGCATCGAACATGCTGGCCCGGGCAATCGAGGCATTCGCGAACGGAAAGGGCGATTTCGCCGACTACCTGATCCGCGAGAACGCGCGAGCAGCGGGTTGCGAGCAGGTTGCCACGTTCGACCGTGCTCTGTTGCGAGAGCTGGGCTTCGTCGCCCCAGCACAGGCTGGCGCCGGCCGGAGCCGCTAGCCGGGAGCTTGCAAGTAGCGAAATCGCGAACCCGACCCCAAACTCCCGTCGTGGTCCATGCACCCGTGCGCAATTCAAGTCGATCGGCGGCCGTCGACAAGTGACCGGTGTTCCGGTGGCGGGAGCCTCGTCGCTATCCTATCGTTATGTCCTGGCGGTACTCCGCGGCGTAACCGCCGCGCATGCGCCGCCGTGGATGGTCGAGGACCCTCGGCTCGGCGCGCTCGTCGCGGCCGGGCATCGGCTTCCCGAGTTGCGCGAATGGGCCGCGCAACACGGAGTGCCCGAGTCCGGCGGGCTGCCTGTCGAGCTCGATGCGCCGCTGCTCGATCACCGTACACCGCGCGAGTACCAGCGTGAGGCAGTGGACCGATGGCGCGCGTCGGGCGCCCGTGGAACTGTCGTGCTCCCCACCGGCGCCGGAAAGACCCTGGTCGCCCTGCTTGCAATCGATTCATTACGCACCGGCGCCTGCATCGTCGCGCCAACTCGAGCGCTGGTGGCGCAATGGTTCACCCAGCTCGCCGACGCCTTCGGCGCAGAGCGGGTGGGCGCGTGGTACGGAGACGAAAAGGAGATCCGTCCCCTCACGATCACCACCTACCACTCGGCGTTCGCCCTGCTCGAGCGTTGGGGAGAGCAGTTTCCGCTTCTCGTGCTCGATGAGGCACACCACCTGTCGGACACGAGCACGGGTGAGGCGCGCGCCTGGCACGATCATCTACGCATCGCCCCATCGCTTTACCGTCTGGGACTGACCGCGACCTACCCTGACGATAGTGACGGCGAGCTCCGCCGGCTCGTCGGACCGATCGTCTACCGGCGAACGATCGGTGAGATGACGGACGCCGAGCTGGCACGATTCGCCCTCGTCAGGCGCTACGTACGCCTCACGCCACTCGAACAGGCCCGTTATGCCAAGCTCACGGACTTGTACGAGCGTCACCTCGCCTCGGCGGGCCACCGCGAGCGCGCCGCGACTCCGGCCGATGCCTGGAAGATGTTCGCCGCCAGCGCC
>JBGTNB010000259.1:0-5596 GCA_041743285.1 Gemmatimonadaceae bacterium | reverse complement strand
GGCCGGCGAACCATGGCCTGCCGCCGCCGGCCGGACTCACCGGGTGGGTCTGGCGGCACCCGATGCGGGCTCGCGCAGCAGCGGCAACGGATCGATCGCAGTTCCCTTCCACCACTCCTGAACATCGGCGGCGCGGGCTATGCCGAAATGCAGGTGTGGTACGTTAGGTGGCGCGTTGCCGGTGGTGCCCACGTATCCGAGCCGTTGCCCCTGGCGCAGACGCATCCCCTCCGACAAGCCGCTTGCATAACGGTCCAGGTGCGCATAGAGCAGAATGAACCGCTGGCTGGCGTCGGCGGCATACACCATGAGCCCGCCGTTTTTGCTGGTATGCAGCTTCATCAGCCGGCCATTCGCAGCCGATACTACCGGTGTACCACGCGCAGCGAGGATGTCCAGCGCTTCGTGTTGGCGACTGCCACGCGCCTCCTCGAAGGTGTCGACGAGCTCATCCGGTTCCACTCCCGTTACCGGGATGATCAGCTCGTTGGCGAGCGCGGCCAGCTCCGTACGCGTCGCTTGCGGCGCCTTACCCGCCGATGGCCTCACGACCGGCGCGACGGGTGTGTCCACCGCCAGCCCGCGAACGGTGTCGGCGAACTGGAGTTTCTGGAAATCGCTCTCCGACACCATCGGACGCGCGGTGTCGGGCTCGCCTACGGCCTGGTTATCGGTTCGACAGGCGCAGATCGTCATTATGATGACCACACATAACGATATGCGCCGGCCGCAGCTGGCGAGGCGGTTGGGCGAGAGCCCGACTCGAGCCTCGCCGGGATGAAGTGGCCGGCGCGAAAGGGAGTGCGGCATTAGGCGGTCAACCGAGCGTGATCTCCCCATCGATGGCAAAGTCACGCACGACGCCGCCGACCACGAGCGTCGCCCTCACCGGCAACGCTTCATTGCCCTTCAGGCTCCCGTCGGCGATGCCGCGCTGAACCGCTTGCTCGATCTCGCGCTGCGCCGTTACGCCGAAGTGCTTGAGAAACTTCCGGATCGATTGATTGAAGGCGTCCTGGTCCATGTCGGGCTCCTTGAACGTGGGCAAAAAGCGAACGCAGGATCCCCCGGTTGATGGGCATCCCTGTCTTTGGTTTCAGGTCACTTAACATGCACTCGCGGGAGCTGGCGCGCTCGCGCCGAGCCGGCACCGCCAGACTGAGCCAATACCCGCGGTCAACCAGCCCTTGACGGAAACCAGCCCTGTTTGCACTATACATAGACTACTAGGCATAGGAGTGTAGGGGTATGGCAGCCAGACCTAAGAACGATGCGCTTCGTGGTACGCTTGCGCTGCTCATCCTGCAGACCATTGCCCGCGCCGGCAAGTTGCACGGCTATGCCATCACGCAACGTATACAGCATGCCTCGGCGGATCTGCTTCGGGTAGAAGAAGGGTCCCTCTATCCAGCGCTGCACCGAATGGAGCAGGACGGCTGGGTGCGCGCCGAGTGGGGGATGACCGAGCGAAATCGGGAGGCGCGCTTCTACACGATCACAGCAGCCGGGCGGCGACAGCTGACGCAGGAGCAGGAGAGCTGGGAAAGACTGTACGACGGTGTGCAGCGCGTGCTGCGATATGCCTGATCCCTTCGATCTGACGAGAATGTAGCATGGGATGGTTACATCGACTGCACAACGTGCTGCGCCCCGACCGGCTCTCCCGGGATCTGGATCGCGAGCTGCAATCTCACGTGGCCGAGTGTGCGGAAGAGCTGATGGCGGGGGGGATGAGTGAGTCCGATGCATTTCACGAGGCTAAGCGCCGGTTCGGCAATCCGGTGCGGCAAAAGGAGCGGACGCGCGATGTCGATGTGCTGGCGGGACTCGACTCCGTAGCCGCCGACCTTCGCTACGCGGCGCGATCGCTGGTCGCGGCGCCGGCGCTCCTGGTCGTCGCCATCCTTTCACTTGGTCTCGGCATCGGCGCCAATACGGCGATTTTCAGTCTGATCAACGCCGTGGTGCTGCGGTCCCTGCCGGTGAGCGATCCTCACGAGCTGGTGCAGGTGACAATGGGCGGCGGTCCTCGCGACGCGTTCACCAACCCGATCTGGGAGGAACTGCGCGAGCACCAGCAGGTGTTCTCGGGCGTCTTTGCCTTTACGCCCCGCGCGTTCAACCTTGCCGAGGGTGGAGTCGTCAGGAATACGGAAGGTTATTGGGTGAGCGGTGGGTTCTTCCCTACGCTCGGCGTTATGCCAGTGATGGGCCGGTTGATCACCGCGTCCGACGATGTTCGTGGCTGTCCGGCCGTCGCCGTCGTAAGCGACGCACTATGGGAGCGCGAGCTTGGCGGCCGACGAGGACTGGATGGTGCGAGCATTCGGCTCGATGGGCACCGCTTCGAAGTGGTGGGCGTGGTGGATCATCGGTTCACCGGGCTCGATGTTGGCCAGGCCGTGCATGTATACGCCCCGTTATGCACCAGGGAGATCTTTGACGGGCAGGGTGTGCTCGACGCGCGAAGCAGCTGGTTCCTGAGCATCATCGGCCGCCCTCGCGCCGGAACGTCGATCACCGAAGTGGAGACGCAGCTCCGGGCAATGGCGCCGGATATTTACCGGGCAACGACCCCGCCCGATTTCGACGCCGAGCACCAGCGTACGTACCTGAGCAACACCTTTGGAGTGTCGGCGGCCGGACACGGGTTGTCGGAGATCCGGCGGCAGTACAGTGACGCGTTGGCTGTCTTGATGGCCGTAGTTGGCATCGTTCTGTTGATTGCCTGTGCCAACGTTGCGAATCTATTGCTTGCCCGCGCCACCGTGCGGCGTCACGAACTCGCCGTTCGGCTGGCAATCGGAGCCGGCCGGTGGCGGATCGTCAGGCAGCTGCTCACCGAGAGTTTGATGCTGGCATTCCTGGGCGCGGCAACCGGCGTGCTGTTCGCGCGGTGGGGGAGCGACCTTCTCGTGCGCCTGCTCGACGGCCAGCGTGGCGCCGTGTGGCTCGACCTTTCGCTCGACTGGCGAGTGCTGCTGTTCACAATCGCGGTAACGGTGGTCACGGCGTTGCTGTTCGGCCTGGCGCCTGCCTGGCGCGCGGCACGGATCGCGCCCCGAGCGGCGATGAGCTCAGTCGGCCGAGGCATTGCCGGCGGCCATTCCCGCTTCAACCCCGGTAAGGCTCTGCTCATCGGGCAGGTGGCTATGTCGTTCTCGCTGCTCGTGGCCGCGGGACTGCTGCTTGGCACCTTTCGCAATATCGTGAACCTGGATTCAGGATTCGTCGCCGACGGCGTGCTACTGGTAAACGCCGATCTGCAAGGCACGAACGTCACCGGAGAGGGGCGCGGGACACTCAAGGAATCGGTGCTCGAGCGTCTCCGCGGCATTCCGGGCGTACGCTCCGCGAGCGCCTCGGCCCTGACGCCGATCAGCGGCAGCGGATGGAACGGCGGCATAACGGTCGAAGGATATGCGCCGCAGAATGTGAGGGACGCGATGGTGTTCTACAACGCCGTATCGGAGGGCTTCCTCGAGACGTTTGGAACCAGACTGGTTGCAGGTCGCGACTTCACGTCAGGGGACCGCATTGGGTCTAGCAGAGTGGCGATAATCAATGAGGCAATGTCGCGGAAATTCTTCGGCGCGGAGTCGCCGATTGGACGCGAGTTCGTGGAGGAACGTCCATACGGACCGAGGCAGGCGTACACCGTGATCGGCCTCGTTACCGACGCGAAGTACTTCTCGCTCAGAGAAGAGCCTCGCCCGACTGCGTATCTCGCAATTACGCAGGCCGCCATGGAAGACCGCCGTGTTTCTTTCGCACTGCGAACGGATGACCATCCTTTGGCGCTCAGCGCACAGGTGGAGCGTGAAGTTGCAGCTGTCCATCCGGCGATCTCGCTGGAACTGATTCCGTTCGCCGCACAGGTCGATTTTTCGCTTTCGCGTGAGCGGCTGCTTGCCACTCTGGCGGTATTCTTCGGCGTGCTGGCGCTGGTGCTGGCGGTCATCGGATTGTACGGAACGATGTCTTACGCCGTCGCCAGGCGCCGTCAGGAGATCGGAGTTCGCATGGCGCTCGGTGCGGCGCGTAGCGGTGTGATGCGCATGATCCTACTCGAGGCACTCTGGCTCATCGTCCTCGGGGTAGCGGCCGGTTTCGCCCTCGCCGCGATGGGCGCCCGATGGCTGGAGTCGTTCCTGTTCGGTGTAGCTCCCGGGGATCCCGGGACTATCATGCTGGCGGCGCTCACGCTGGCATCGGTGTCGTTCGCCGCCGCCGCCGTTCCTGCCTGGCGCGCCGCCCGAAACGATCCGGTAATCGCCTTGAGGGAAACCTGACGAGCCACGTCGGCATCGCCTGCGAAATTCGCGGTTCCGCTTCTTCCATTGGAAACGTAGCGGGTTCCCAAGCTCGATTCACGTTCGTCGCGAATGTAGCCGCGAGTTGCCAATTTTCGTCCGCAACCCGAACTTTGAACCGGTGGACAACCTCGACCGGAGCGGCGCGATGAATGCTCGTGCGATCAAGGATCTTTGCCTGCGCTTCGTGGTGCTGGGAGCGCTCAGTGCCGCCGCGCTGCCTCTAGGTGCGCAAAGCCCCGATCCCCGTTTCAACGACGCACGCGACACCATTCGCGCGATCATGGAAGCCAACAAGGTGCCGTCGATCTCCGTCGCGATTGCACGGGGCGACAGCATTCTCTGGGAGGAATCGTTCGGATACGCGGACATGGAGCGGGGGATACGGGCGACGCCGCGCACTATGTACTCGCTGGCATCGATTTCCAAGCCGGTTACGGCAACCGCGCTGATGGTGCTCGTCGAGCGAGGGAAGGTCGTGCTCGACCAGCCAGCCAACCGCTATCTCGGCGCGGCGAAGCTGCGCGCATTCGAAGGATTGGCGGACAGCGCGACCGTCCGGCGCTTGCTCACACACACCGCAGGACTGCCGCTGCACTATCAATTTTTCTATGCCGGCGGGTCAGCCGTGCACTCCATGGATACGGCGATTTCGCGTTATGGCGTGCTCGTCTACCCGCCTGGCGAGATGTACTTCTACTCCAATCTCGGCTACGGCATACTAGACCACATCATCGCTCGCACTTCGGGGATGAGCTACCCGGAGTTTCTGCGTCGCGAGGTGCTCGAACCGCTGGGACTGTCCGACATGACGGTGAGTGATGGATCAGGGTTGGGCGATCGTGCCGCGATCCGATACGACAACGAGGGGAAGCCGATTCCCCCGTATACCTTCGACCACGTCGGCGCATCGGGCGTATACTCCAGCGCGCACGATCTCGTCAGGTTCGGCCAGTGGCACCTGGGGGTCGCGCTCCCAGGCGCGAAGGACGTTCTCACCCGTGAGACGCGCGCTCGCATGCAGTCCTCCGATGCGTCTTCCGGCGAGGTTGGTGCCGCCCGGGGGTGGGGATGGGGAATCGCCGAAGACGATTTCGGCCTGCGGCGCATCTCTCACGGCGGCGGCATGCCAGGGGTAGCGACCGTACTCGCGCTCTATCCGGCGGAGTCGCTCTCGGTCGTCGTGCTGGCGAACGCGGGCGGCGTGCAAACGGCGCGGATCGCCGCAGCAATGGCGGCGGCCGTCGCACCCCGTTATGCCGCGGAGCGCATGGCAAGGGCCC
>JBGTNB010000258.1:0-3616 GCA_041743285.1 Gemmatimonadaceae bacterium | reverse complement strand
GTTGCACGTGCCGATCGCCGATCTCAAAGCCGTCGGCCACGACGCCGCGGGCGGGCGGATTTCGGCGGCCGAAGCGACGTCGATTTTGATCGTCATCGATCTCGCGAACGCCAATCCGGGCCGCGCGGGGGTCCTGCGCGTGTTGACCAGCGCGCTGACGCAGTAAGCCAGCTTCCAGCTTCCAGCTTCCGGCTCCCCGCTCCGCTTCCGACTTGGAGCTTCCTGGCTTCCGCTCCCTGTTCTACGAATGGCTTGGTGTGTATTAGTGAGATAGCTAACTAGATAACTAGATTAGCTCATAACCGGTTTGCTAGTATGGGCGGGTGTTTATCGAGCTTCGCGGTGATGGCGCCCGACCGATTTACCGCCAGATTGCTGACGAGTTCCACCGGGCGATTGCCGTAGAAGTAATGAAGCCGGGGGAGGCGCTGCCTGCCGTTCGGACGCTGGCGGCCGATTTGAAGGTGAACCCGAACACCGTCCAACATGCGTACCGGACGTTGGTTGAGGAAGGGGTAATCGAGATGCGTCGCGGTCTCGGAGCCTTCGTCGCCGCGCGTCCGCGGGAGGCCCGCCAGAAGTCCGGAGCCGTCGCGCGGCAGATCGCCGAGCGCGCCCTTCGGGAGGCGTTCAGGCACGGGTTGCTGGGCAGCGATCTCGTAAAGGCGCTCCAGGAAATCGCCTCTAAGCGCTCAGAACCCTAATAGCGGGAAGCGGGAAGCGGGAAGCTGTCCTACGTCCGCGCGGTCAGGAGCAGGTACGCAGCGACGCCGGCCGCCAGGATGTTGGGCGCCCAGCCCGCCATGATCGGGCTGAGGATGCCCGCCTTGCCCACCGCCGCGAACGCCCCGCCGATGATCCAATAACTGAGCGCGAGCACGATCCCGATGCCGATGCCGTAGAGGGTTCCGCGCTTGCCGGCGCTCATGCCGAACGGAATCGCGAGCAGCGTCATGACCACCGTCACGAACGGAAACGCCAGCTTCTTCTGCAGATCGATCGAGAGCGGCACGACGTTGAAGCCGCTCGCGGAGAGCTCGTCGATATAGCGCTTGAGCTGCGGCACGGTCATCATCTCCGCAATCGGCTGTTCGGTCTCGAAGTACTCCGGGGGCTCGATCGGCAGCGTCCGCTCAGGAAATGCCGACCATCGTCCGCGCCCGGTGAAGTCCTGCTGCCAGCCCTTGACGCCCGTCCACTGGCCGCCGGCATATGACGCGCTGGCCGCGACGACCTGGCTTTCGAGCTGCCAGCTGTCTTTCGCCGGCCGGTAGATCGTCAGCGCCTGGAGCGCCTTCTTCTGAGGATCGAAGTAGGTGTAGTGATAGATCGCGCCGTCACGTCCCACCACCCAGTTCCGGCTCAGCGCATTCGAGGTCCGCGGCGCTTGCCCGGTTCGGATCTTCGTGTCGAGCGCCTTGGCGTGCTGATTTGCCCGCGCCATGAGCTGGTGCTCGAGACCGAACAGGATCCCGCTCCAGACGATCGAGAGAAAGAGAAGGGGAGCGGCGATCCGGTAGAGACTGATCCCGCACGCCTTCATCACCGAGAGCTCGCTCGATCGACTCAGGAGCCCGAACGTGGTCAAGACGCTGAGGAGCGCCGCGATCGGGATCACGAAGTAGATGAACTGAGGGGTCATGAACCCCAGCAACCGCACCACTTCACCCGTCGTCGCCTGCCCTTTGAACACCTTGTCGGTCTTGTCGATGAACGTGCCGATGTAAAAAAGTCCGAGGAGCGCCGCGAATGAAAGTCCCGCCGCGCGCATGTAGATGCCGGCGATGTAGCGGTCCAGGATGTTCGGGGCCAGCCACGTCAGCCGCGGCAGACGGATGACCACGACGACGCCCCTGGGGCGAGGCGGGAGGTGGGCCCCGTGCGGCGCGGCGGCCGCAGTGTCCCGGCGCCGGTTCAGCCACGTTCCCGCGGCGTTCGTCAATTTGACGATGCTGCGGAACGGGAGACGCCCCTCCGCCCAGCGCGCGCGCCAGATGAGAGCGAGGATCCCGAACGGGAGGAGGATGAGGTTTGGCGCCCAGCGGGCCAGTTGCCCGACCAGCAGCGTCCGGCCCGCCCCGTCCGGGCCCGCATAGAACCCTTTGGTGACCGACTCGGCGAGGTAGAGCAGGATGTAGTAGCCGAAGATCACCGCGATGCCGACCACGAACCCCGCCAGCTTGCCGTCCCGCGCGACCGTCAACCCGAGCGCCACTCCGATGATGCCGAAGACGACGCAGGCCGCCGGGAACGAGAACTTCTGCTGGATCGCCATCATCTCCTGATGCGCAGGCATGTTGCGCCCGAGCTTCTCGGCTGCCTGGGCCTCGAGCCCGGCGATCGTCATCTCGTTGACGCCGCGCATCAGTTTGGCGTTCGGAAAGACGCTGTTCGGGTCCAGCTTGATGATCAGGTCCTCGCGAAAGCGGTAGGTCTCGACGTCCTTGCCGTTTTCGCGGCTGGAGTAGCGAGTGCCGTCCTGAAGGACCAGATCGACCGTCTGCTTGTCCCGGTCCAGGATGAGGCGGCCGTGCTTCGCCATGAACAGCTTCGGGGCGTCGCGCTGCGTGGTGTCGGCGACCAGCACGTCGTTCCAGCCTCCTGACTGGGGGACATCGCGGGCGTAGAGCACCCAGTTGGGGAAGTTCTCGAAGAAGACCTGGGGGCGGACGTCGTTCTCGACCTGCTGCGACACCACGTCGTAGACCAGCTGCCGGTACGACTGGTTAGCGTTGGGGATCGCCTGGATCATCACGTAGAGGTGTGCACTACCGGCCGCCGCCGTGAGCATCAGGACCGGCCGGAGGAGCCGGTACGGGCTGACGCCGCACGCCAGGAGTGCCACGGTTTCACGATCGCCCGACATCCGTCCGAGCCCGATCAGCAACCCGACCAGCAACGCCATCGGGATGGTGAGCCCGAGCGCCTGCGGCAACAGCGTCACCAGAATCCGCACCGCCGTACCCCACGGAACTCCCTTGGCGACCAGCGTCTCGAGGTAGTCCATGACCGGCGGGATTTCGAGGATGAACGTGAAGATCAGCAGCGACAGGAGCATGGGCGGGACGATCTCGCGGATCACGTAGCGGTCGAGAGTCTTCAGCACGGTGCGACGTCAGGATAACTCCCAAACGTCCAACTCCCAACTTCCAACCGTGAACTCCCAGGAAGTCCCGTTTGAGCATTGCTTTGGGAAACGGGGATGGGGATTTGGGCGATCGCCCGCGGCGCCGCCCGCAGAGCGTCAACAGCCGGGTTTTATTGGCTGTTTCGCTTGGTTCTGATAATGGATGTTATGTTAACTAAGCGAGGCGCGAGACGGGATGCCGGAGGCGCCTCGGGTTCTGGCGGCGACCCTCCTGGTTTCGACGCGCTGGGTTCTGCGCAGCGGAGGCCACAAGCGTCTCCGAAACGCGCCTCGCGCCTCGCATTCGCGGCCGTCCGAACTACTGCGCGCGCAGGTCCTTGATGATGTCCTGCAGCGCTTCGATCACTTCGTCCTTGTCGACGCGGGACTTCGTGAACCGCAGTTGCAGGTTGAATAGCTTGGTGGGTGCTTTGTACTTGAACGTGTAATGTTTGGGACGCCCGGCCCTGGGTTTGGCCGTTTCTTTCT